>CBCSVJ010000011.1:0-11387 GCA_965143545.1 uncultured Haemophilus sp.
GCTTTCTTCACGGGTGAAAAACTACGACGATACTCTGGTAAAGGACCCAGTTCCGCTAATTTTTCTAAGTGTAATTTGGTCGGATACCCTTTATGTTGAGCAAAAGCATATTCAGGATACTTTTTATCTAATGCTTCCATTTCCTGATCGCGTGCGACTTTTGCCAAAATAGAGGCGGCGCTAATTTCAGCCACAATTGAATCCCCTTTCACTACCGCTTGAGCAGGTAAACCAAGGTT
The DNA here is from genome assembly GCA_965143545.1 of uncultured Haemophilus sp. Taxonomy (GTDB): domain Bacteria; phylum Pseudomonadota; class Gammaproteobacteria; order Enterobacterales; family Pasteurellaceae; genus Haemophilus_D. The sequence goes on from CBCSVJ010000011.1 coordinate 240, forward strand.
AGGCGGAATACGATTGCCATCCACCAATACAAAGTGCGGTTGAATTTTTAAGGCTTTTACGGCTCGCTCCATAGCTAACATAGAGGCATGAAGAATATTCAATTCATCAATCTCGGCAGGCTCTGCTCGACCGATTGCCCAAGCTAAGGCTTTCTCTTTAATTTCTGCTGCGAGTACAAGACGTTTTTTCTCGCTGAGCTTTTTAGAATCTGCTAAACCAGCAATCGGGTCATTCGGATCTAAGATCACCGCAGCCGTGACAACTGCCCCCACTAAAGGGCCCCGTCCAACTTCATCCACCCCAGCAACTAATTGATAACCTTCAGGATAAACAAAATCAATCATGTCTTTGCTCCAATAAATCAACCACAGCTTGTGCGGCTTGGCTATCCGCATCACATTGAATCAATTTATGCAATTCAGTAAAACGTTGAATTAAAACACTGCGAGATTTGACCGCACTTTCGTCATCACCCAAATACTGAGAAAGTTGTTCTGCTAATTTTTGCGGTTCGCAATCTTCTTGAATCATTTCTGGCACAAGCATTTCATCCGCTAACAAATTGGGCAATGAAATATATTTTGTTTTGACCAATCGTTTTGCCAAAAAATGCGTGAAAGGTTTCATTCGATACCCTACCACCATTGGCGATTTACACAACATCGCTTCAAGTGCAGCGGTACCTGAAGCTAGTAAAGTTGCTTCGGCAGCAATCATCACTTGGCGTGCTTTACCATCAATTAAATGCATATCGAGATCAGGGGCAATCTGAGCCTTTATTTCCTCAAATTGTTGGCAACGTTTTTCATTCACCAAAGGGACTAAAAACTGCAAGTCTGGATATTTTTCTTTTAATAACAAAGCAGTTTTTAGAAATGGTTCAGTAAGGAAGCTCACTTCACTACCTCTACTCCCTACTAAAATAGCAAGATAACGTCCTTTTTCATCAATATCTAAGGTCTGGCAAGCTTCTGTACGATTTGGTTTTAATGGAATAGCATCTGCCATGGTATGGCCAATAAAACGGCAAGGCACATTAAAACGATCATAAAAGGCTTTTTCAAAAGGAAGAAAAGCCAATACTTGATGGGTCGCTTTGGCAATTTTGTAGATACGATTTTGACGCCAAGCCCATACAGATGGGCTAACATAATGAATGGTTTTAACCCCTTTTTCTTTTAATTTCAGTTCAACAGTAAGATTAAAATCCGGTGCATCAATACCGATAAATACATCAGGTTTAATGTCAGAGAGTTGGTCGATGATACTGCGACGAATTTTTAGCAATCGCGGCAAATGTTTGAGAACTTCGACTAGCCCCATGACAGAGAGCTCTTCCATATCAAAAAAGCTTTCAAAGCCTTGAGCAATCATTCGCTCGCCACCAATCCCGACAAATTTAGCTTGCGGATAGTGGCGTTTTAGCGCTTGAATGAGACCTGCACCAAGAATATCGCCAGAGACCTCGCCGGCAATAATCGCAATAGTCGGATTTTCTTTAATCATTAAATTTATCCTAAAAAACGACCGCACTTTGAACAAATCATAGTGCGGTCTCTTTGTTATTCATCATTTTCTCTTAATGAGAAAAGAAACGTTAATTAACGAATAATGCCACGAGTAGAACGTTTGAAGAACTCCACAAAGAAACTAATTGCAGATTCAGTTTGTGCAATTTGTTCAATTTCAGGCAATACTTCTTCAAGGTTTTTTCCACTGCGGTAAATCATTTTATAGACGTTACGAATCGCGTGCATGGTCGGTTTATCAAAGCCACGACGTTTTAATCCTTCAAGGTTAACACCGAAAGGCTGAGCGTGGTTACCTTGAGCCATCACATAAGGTGGCACATCTTGGCTAACCATTGAACCACCACCTAGCATAACGTGTGCTCCGACGATCACAAATTGGTGAATCGCAGACATACCACCAACAATCACAAAATCATCTAATTCAACATGACCAGCAAGTGTTGCGTTATTTGCTAAGATACAGTTATTCTTGATTTGGCAATCATGAGCAACATGTACGTTTACCATGAGTAAATTGTTATTACCAATACGTGTTACACCACCACCTTGGATAGTGCCGCGGTGAATCGTCACATGCTCGCGAATACGGTTTCCATTACCAATAATGGTTTTTGTTGCTTCGCCTTTATATTTTAAATCTTGGTTCACTTCACCAATGCTGGCGAATTGATAAATCTGGTTATCTTCACCAATCACGGTATCGCCTTTCACGACAATATGAGAATTTAAAACAGTACGTGCTTTAATCTCAACGCTCCCTTCAATAATACAGAAAGGACCGATAACAACATCTTCGCCAATAACTGCGCCATCAGCAACAATCGCGGTCGGGTGAATTTTTGCACTTGGGTGGATCATACTTACCCCTTAATTTTCTTTAATTATCGACGAGCACACATTAATTTGGCTTCACAAGCTACTTCACCGTTTACGGTTGCAATACCCGTGAATGCTGTAATACCACGACGTTCTTTTATCACTTGAACTTTCAATTCCATTTGATCTCCAGGTAATACTGGGCGTTTGAAGCGCGCTTCATCAATACCTGCGAAATAGAATAATTCGCCACCTTTTAATTCATGGGTTTTAAATGCAAGTAATCCCATTGCTTGTGCCAAAGCTTCAAGAATTAACACACCTGGTAAAATCGGTTCACTTGGGAAATGACCAGTAAAGCAAGGTTCGTTTACACTGATATTTTTAATTGCTTTTAACCACTCACCTTCTTTGTAATCCAACACGCGATCCACTAATAAAAATGGATAACGATGTGGCAATAAGGTCATAATTTCTTTTGCTTCAATTACTTTACTTACTTGATTCTCTGACACGTCTAATACCTTTAAAATAAATAATAATAAAACACTGGAATTATACGATATTTCTGTATAAAAATAAAACGCACCCTAGGGTACGTTTTAAAAATCTTAGCCAAGTTTTTTCTCAAGGGCTTTCAGTCGTTTATTCATACCATCAATCCCCAAAGTAAGTGCGGCTGTTTTTCGCCACTCTTTATTGGTTTGTAATGGGATACCCGATGAGTAAACGCCTGGTTCAGTAATTGGACGCATTACCATCCCCATGCCAGTCACGGTTACTTTATCGCAGATTTCCATGTGACCATTAATCACACTTGCTCCGCCAATTAAACAATAACGCCCCACTTTTAGACTACCCGCCATAATGAAACCGCCAGCGACTGCTGTACACGTGCCGATATGAACGTTATGCGCAATTTGACAAAGGTTATCAATAATGACGTTATCTTCAATGACTGTCGCATCTAAGGCTCCACGGTCAATACAGGTACAAGCACCGATTTCGACATTATTACCAATAATCACTTGTCCTACTTGTGGAATTTTCACCCAGCGACCACGATCATTCGCATAGCCAAAGCCATCACTACCAATCACAGCACCTGATTGAATTAAGCAATTTTGTCCAATTTCTACTTCATGATAAACGCTTACATTTGCCCAAAGCTGTGTACCTGCACCAATTTTGGTGAATTTACCTACAAAACAACCGGCGCCAATAATTACGTTATCGCCTAATACAACACCTTCTTCAATAACAGCATTTGCACCAATTGATACATTTTCACCCATTGAAGCTTTTTCAGAAATAACCGCACTTGGGTGGATATTTTGAGCTGCTTTCGGGGTAGTATCCATATATTGCGCTAATACTGCATAAGCAACATAAGGATCTTTAACGATAAGTAAATTACTTTCAGGTGAGCAAAATTCCACATCCGCTTCTGACACCACAAGAATACCTGCTTTAGATTCAGCTAATAAAGGGCGAAATTTTGCATTAGAAATGAACGTAAGCTGATTTGTATCTGCTTTTGAAAGAGCAGCAATACTATTAACGACAACATCGGCGTTACCGCGAAAGGTACCGCCGACTTTTGTTGCTAATTCCTGTAAAGAATAGGATTTTTGCATTATGAGAACCTATTATTTTTTCTCTTCAGTTTTTGCTGGAGCGGCTTTCTCAGTTGCAGGAATAGATTTTAATACTTCTTCAGTAATATCTTTACCATCTACCGCAAATACGACAGAGTTTGCATCTAAAACATAAGTATAACCTTTAGCTTTAGCTAAATTATTCGTTGCAACTTGAATGCTTTCCAATAATTTACCACGCTCTTCAGTTTGACGTTTTTCGTTTAACTCTTGGAACTCTGCCACTTTTTTATCTTGCTCTTCCATTAATTTACTTAATGCAGCTTCTTCATCTGAACCGAATTTAGTAATTTCGTCTTGGCGTTTTTGAATTTCAGCTTGACGTAAACGAGGTGCATCTTTTTGTAACGCTGCAATTTTTGCTTCTACTTTTTTACGAGATGCCACGATTTTATCATCAATTTCTTTTTTGCTTGCAGCAAGTTTATCTGCCATTGGTTTAAATTCAGCATCTAATTTATCAGCTACAGCTTGGCGATCTGGGTGATTTTGGAATAAATAACCCGCATTGATGAATGCGATATTTTCATCTGCAGCAGCAAAACCTGATGCAAGTGCAAGACCTAAAGAAAGTGCGGTAACTTTTAGTACGTTTTTCATATTTGAATTTCCTTAAATTAGTTTAGTAAATTTTTCTGTGTCAGCTAACTCACTGACACAGAACAAAGATTTTGACTTAAATAGAATATAAAAGTTCAATTTATTAGAAAGAACCACCAATACTAAATTGGAATTGTTCTACATCATCATTTTCATATTTTTTGATTGGTTTCGCGTAAGAGAATACCAATGGTCCAATTGGTGATTGCCATTGGAAAGCAACACCAGTTGAAGCACGAACTCTACCTGCTTTACTGTAATCAGGTAATGTTGCATAAATCGGAGATGATTTTAAGCCTTCTTTATCTGATTTCCATTTTGTATTCCAAACGCTAGCTGCATCAACGAAAAATGAGGTTCTTACGCTATTTTGACTTTTATCTCCAACAAATGGAGTTGGCACAATAAGTTCCACGCTTGCTGTAGCCATCGCGTTACCACCAACGACATCAGTGCTTTGATACCATTGACCATATTTGTCTTGATAAATCGCATTAGGACCTACCGCACCGTAAGCAAAGCCACGTAATGAACCGATACCACCAGCCGTATAAAGTTGATAAAACGGAACACGTTTACCACCTAAGCCATTTGCATAAGAGGCGGTTGCTTTTCCTGATAACACCCAACGGTGATCACGATCTAATGGGTAGAAACCTTGAAGCTCAGCGCTTAATTTATAATATTTATTGTCAGATCCTGGAATGGTTACGCGACCACCTAGATTTGCTTTCACCCCTTTAGTTGGGAAATAGCCACGATTTAGACTGTTGTAGTTCCAACCAAATGAGAAATCAAAATCATTAGTTTTGATTGAGTTTCCAGTCAAATTCATTGACTTCATGTATAAATCACGATTGTACTCATACGCGAAGTTGCTAATTTTATTGTAAGTATAACCTAATCCCACATAATATGAGTTATTCTCATTGACTGGGAATCCTAATGTTACATTACCGCCATAAGTCGTACGCTTATAGGTTGATGAAGTATCACTTTTCGAGTTGTCATAAGTTTCATAGAATACGTTTCCACCTAAACTTACGCCATCTTTAGTAAAGTATGGTTCTGTATAACCTAAGTTTACACTTGTACCGTAGTCATTACGTGTACCGGCTAAACTTACCGCAGCGCCCGTTCCCAAGAAGTTATCTTGTTTCACACTTGCTTGATAGCTAAGACCGCTTTCTGTACCATAACCGATACCAAAGTTGATACTACCCGTATTACGTTCTCTGACTTTATATACTACATCAACTTCATCGTTAGAACCTTGGATTGGTTCAATACGATTTTCTACGCTTTCAAAGAAGCCTGTTCTATCTAAACGCACTTTACCTAACTCAACTAATTGTGAGTTATACCAAGTCCCTTCTTGCTGACGCATTTCTTGACGTAATGTACTATCCGCGGAAACCGTATTACCTTCAAAACGAACTTGACGTACAGATAGACGACGACCCGCATCCACAACAAATGTTAAAGCCAGTGTTTTATTCGCATCATCAAAAGTTGGTACAGAATTAACTGTTGCGCTACCATAACCTCGCTCGCCTAATTTATCTTTAATTAAGCTTTCTACGTACTGCACATCTGAACGTCTGAATGTTTCGTTCAAGTGAAGCTCGCGCAATAATGGTTGTAACTCATTAGCCATACCACCTAAGTTACCAACAATACGAGCTGAACTTAAATTATATTTTTCACCTTCAGTTACATCAATGGTCACATCCGCTTTTGTATGATCTTCATTTAATTGAACATCTGTTTTAGTTACTTTTGCTTTTGCGTAACCATTATTTTGGTAGTAATCTTGGATAGCTTGAACATCTTTATCAAACTGAGAACCATCAAACTTATTACCCCAAAGTTTCCACCAAGAATCTGGTTGAAGCTCCATTTGTTCTTGTAACTTACTGCTCGAAATCGCTTCATTTCCATTAAAAGTCACTGAACGAAGTTTTGCCGTATCATCTTCATCAATTTGAAGGGTAATTTCTGCACGGTTATTGGGTAAAGTTGTCACAATTGGTTCAACTTTCGCATTATAACGGCCTACACTCTTATAATGTTCTCTTAAGGTTTTCGCAAACTCTTCTAATTTCGCACGATTTAATACATCACCACTTTTGAACCCATTTGCATCAAGATTTTGTTTTAAAGCTTCTGTTGGAATAGATGAATTGCCTTTAATATTCACTTCAGAAATGATTGGTTTCGCGATAACGCTCACAACTAACGCATCACCATCTTGGAAAGCTTTGACATCATCAAACTGTCCACTTACAAACAATGAACGTACAATATTGGCTACGTCTTTATCCGTTACACGCTGACCGCTACGAACAGGAAGGCTTGCTAAAATTTGTTGTTCTAAGTCTCCTTGAGCACCGTCAATACGAATGTCTTTTGCTACAAATGGTGCCGCAAATACACTCGTTGTAGTACCGAATAATAAACTTGCGATTAGAAGTTTTTTCATCGACTTTATCCTATAAAAAATAATAATTATAAACGTAAGAAATCATTAAAAAGCACGAAAATTGTTTCAATTAACAAGATTGTTAGCCCTATACGATAACTTAAATTTTGTACCCGTTCTTAAACAGGTTTTCCTTTGATAGCTTCCGCCGCCAAAAACACGAGATGTCCACCATCTAAAACTGGCAACGGAAATAAATTCATTATGCCTAAATTAACACTAATTAACGCGAGAAAACTTAAGAAATAAATCACGCCTGCATTAGAAGATGCGCCTGCCCCTTGAGCAATTGAAATTGGCCCAGCCAAACTGGAAAATGAAAGTTCACCACTAAGCAATTTCCCGATTGCCTTCACAATAAACCAAGAAATTTGGCCTGTCTTTTCCACACCTTTTTGTAGCGCATCAAGAATACCATATTTTAATTCAGTTCGATACTGTTCGCCAACTTTTAAGAACGTCGGACTTAACCCTACAAACCATTTACCATCTTGATTCTTCTCCGGTTGCAAGGTTTTGTCAAAAATTTCCTGATTTCGTTCAACCTTGATTGTAAAAGGTTGACCTTGTTGTACCTGTGCGACAAAAGCTTTCCAATCAAGTGTGGTCGAATTTTCTGCTAAAATTTTATCGCCAATCAATAGGCCCGCTTTTTTAGCTGGTGAGTTCTCCACCACTTTTGATAAAGTCATCTCCACTTTACTTGAAACTGGATTGATTCCTAATGTTTCAAATGCTGTTTCTTTATCCGGCTCAAATGTCCAATTTTGCAGATTAATGGTTCGTTGATAAGGTCGGTTTTCACCAAAAGGCGTTAATGTGAGCTCAACAGAATCAGAACCTAACTTATCAGTGAGCAATAAATTAATGGTTTCCCAATCAGGGGTATTCTTCCCATCAATTGCCAAAATCTGGGTATTCGGTTCAATTTGAGCTATTGCAGCCGGTGAATTTGACGTGACGTTTTCAATGACCGGTTTAACACTCGGAATCCCTACAGAATAAATCACCCAATATGCCAAAATCGCAAAAATAAAATTAGCAAGCGGGCCTGCAGCAATGACAAAAGCACGTTGAGCGACAGATTTACTTTCAAATGCCTGCGATTTTAATTCTGCTGGAACTTCTTCATTTCGCCCGTCAAGCATTTTGACATAACCGCCAAGCGGAATAGCTGACATAGCAAATTCGGTGCCCTATTTATCTGTGCGTCGCCAAATCACTTTACCAAAGCCAATCGAAAAACGATGAACTTTAATACCACACTTTCTTGCTGCCCAAAAGTGGCCGTATTCGTGCACGGCAACTAGCACAGCAATTGCAATAATAAATGAGCCAAGCGACCACAAAAATGACATGTTCTATCCTATAACACAAAGAAATAGAAATATGTGAAGAATGGTACTGCGGCTGTTAAGCTATCAATACGATCTAAAATACCGCCATGGCCCGGAATTAATTGACTACTGTCTTTAATGCCTGATTCACGTTTAAACATACTTTCTGCTAAGTCACCTAATACAGAAATAGCCACAGTTGCCACAGAAAGCACAACAAAACCACTCATTGAACGGCTACCTAATAAGGTTTCACCTGAGAAATGGATAAATACAAATGCCAATACCGCCGCGGTGATCATGCCTCCAAATACGCCTTGCCATGTTTTTCCCGGTGAGACTTTCGGCGCAAGCTTGTGCTTACCAAAGGCTCGTCCCGCAAAATAGGCACCAGAGTCAGCCGCCCATACCAATACAAACACATAAAGCAATAAGAATAAACCATGATGAGGATCAGCAGTATAATTATCTAAACGTAAACGTAAGACTGCGGCAACAAAAGGGATCAGCGTAGAGAAAGCAAACAACACTTGTAAAGGGATATTTTTACCCCAAAACTTCGCTGAACTTGGATAAGTCACCACTAATACTAATGCAAGTGCCCACCAACCGACTGAATTTAACAATAAAAGCGGCAAGTAGTTTTCAAATACTCGCCCCGCATCTAAATAATTACCTTCGTTATAAAGCCAAAGGAAGATAAATGCGCCTAAAAATGCCGCGATACAAAGGCGCGCTAAAGGATTTTTAAAACGAGCAAATTGAGCCCACTCCCAAATACCAAGCGTCGCCACAAAGCCTAAGGCTAGGGCAAAATAAAATGGGGTAAATAAGAACAAGGCACACAATACCAAAGCAATCAACACAATGGCTGATAATACACGTTCTTTAAGCATAAGTTCTCCGCTTATTCTGTCCCGCCAAAACGGCGATGACGTTGTTGATAGCAGGCAATTGCCTGATTAAAATCTTTTTCACTAAAATCCGGCCAAAGCACATCTAAAAAACACAATTCCGCATACGCAATTTGCCACAGCAAGAAATTACTAATGCGTTGCTCACCGCTCGTGCGAATTAACAAATCGACTGGCGGCTCATCTTGTGTCACTAAATGTTGCTGGAAAAGTGATTCATTAATATCACTCACCGAAATCTCATTATTTTTTACTTTTTCAGCTAATTGTTGAGTTGCTTGAACAATATCCCAACAACCACCGTAATTCGCCGCAATATTTAAAGTCAGTGCGGTATTATTTCCCGTTAAATTTTCTGCTTTTGCGATCTTCTCTTGCAATTTTTCACTAAAACGAGAAACATCACCGATAATCTTTAAACGAATATTATTTTTATGTAATTTTTTGACTTCTCGATCAAGCGCTTGCATAAAGAGCGACATTAAAGCGCTCACTTCTTGCTCAGGGCGATTCCAGTTTTCGCTGCTAAACGCATATAACGTCAAAAATTTAACACCAGTTTGTCGTGCATAACTCACCGCACGGCGCACGGCTGCCACACCATTTGTATGGCCAAAAATGCGTAGCTTATTTTGTTGCTTCGCCCAGCGCCCATTACCATCCATTATGATGGCAACGTGTTCGGGAATATTATTGTTATCAAGTTCTTTCATTCTAAAATATTCGGATTTTATGACCGCACTTTGGTGTATTCTACATTAACTTTTTAATCAGCGAAGCTGCTAATTCACGTGCTTGCTTATCTACGGCTAATACATCATCAATGCTTGAAATTATAGAAGATGGCATTTGCTCAACTGATACTTGGTTAATTTTCGCAATATCCGTAAATTTAATATAGCCATCTAAAAAGGCTTGTACTGCAATTTCATTTGCTGCATTCATAGCGGTTGTCGCATACTGCCCTTCTACAAAAGCATCGATCGCTAATTTTAAATTTGGATAACGATTAAAATCAGGTTCGATAAATGTCAATTCTTTGATTTTAAAGAAATCTAATGGTTCCACTCCACTGACTGTACGATTTGGATAAGCCATGGTTTCCGCAATGGGAGTTCGCATATCCGGATTACCCATTTGAGCAATGACCGAGCCATCTACATAACGCACCATTGAATGAATAATAGATTGAGGATGAATAATCACTTCCATTTCATCAGCCGATGCATTGAAGAGCCAGCGGGCTTCAATGTACTCTAAACCTTTATTCATCATCGTGGCAGAATCCACGGAGATTTTTTTACCCATTGACCAGTTTGGATGAGCGACGGCTTGTTCTGGCGTAATATGTTCAAACTCATTTAATGGCGTATAACGGAAAGGCCCACCAGAACCAGTTAAGACAATTTTACTGACACCCAATTCTTTCAAAGGACAGAACCCGACTTTTTCTTGCGCTTCAGGCGGTAAAGATTGAAAAATCGCGTTATGCTCACTATCAACAGGCAATAATTTTGCTTTCGACTGCTTCACTGCATCAATAAAGATCTGGCCACACGTCACCAAGGATTCTTTATTTGCAAGCAGGACTTTCTTACTCGCTTTTACTGCTGAAAGAGTTGGTAGTAATCCTGCTGCCCCAACAATGGCGGCCATCACTTGATCCGCATCAGGATGTGCTGCTAGCTCACAAATGGCTTTTTGTCCAGCTAAGACTTCCGTTTTAATGTGGTGTGAAGCTAATTTTTCTCGCAATACCTTTACCGCATTTTCGTCATCTAGTGCGGCAAAGTGCGGTTGAAATTTCA
>CBCSVJ010000012.1:0-11342 GCA_965143545.1 uncultured Haemophilus sp.
ATTTTGCCTTTATCTCTTTTCAATACAAGAACATTTCGATTAGGCATTGCAGCCAATATCTTTATCCGTCTTTCCGGTTCGGCTGTGCCGTTCTTATTGCCATTAATGTTCCAACTTTCTTTTGGCTATTCAGCTGAAGAGTCAGGTTGGTTGCTTGCACCCATTGCGCTAATGTCTGTCGTATTTAAACGTTTTATTGGGCACATCTTAAATATCTTAGGTTATAAAACCACGTTAATTTTATCGTCACTTTTAATGGCAGGTTCAACAGTTTCCATGTCATGGCTTGATACCACATCATCAACGACGTGGATTATATGTAATCTGATGTGGTATGGTGCCTGCATGTCGATGATTTTTACCTCAATTAATACACTTACCGTTGGCGATCTATCACAGGCACAAAGCGGTGTAGGCTCAACGGTACTAAGCATTGTGCAACAAGTGGGTATCGGATTTGGTATCGCTGTGGCATCTATTATTTTGACGTTATATCGTCAATTTATGGGTAACGACGGTGACGCATTACAACATGCTTTCAGCTATACGTTTCTGACGACTTCCATTTTTGCGATCGCATTAGTTTGGATATTGAGCTATTTGCACAAAACAGACGGGGATCATTTACGGAAAAAACGCTGATATTGAATGTCTTAGTTTAATTAGTTATAAGAAAGATCTTTTTCTTATTTCGTAAAAGTTTGATTTGCTTATATCTTAGGTAAAATTTTATATTCATGTTTGGGTATTTCGCCCGATTAAAAAAGGAAAACTTATGAAATTAAAAGCGACCTTAACTCTTATTGCTGCCAGTTTGTTTTTAGCGGCTTGTGATCAATCTGGTTCTGCTGCAAAAGAAAATGCGAAAGCAGAAACAGCAAAACCTTCAGGTAATAACACATTTGTGTACTGTACAGCGAAAGCACCACTTAGCTTTAGCCCAGCATTGGTAATGGAAGGCACATCTTACAATGCAAGTTCACAACAAGTGTATAACCGTTTAGTTGAATTCAAAAAAGGTTCTACTGACCTTGAGCCAGCCTTGGCTGAAAGCTGGGAGATCAGTGACGATGGTTTAACTTATACTTTCCATCTACGTAAAGGAGTGAAATTCCATACGACAAAAGAATTTACGCCAACACGTGATTTTAATGCGGATGATGTGATCTTTTCTTTCCAGCGTCAGTTAGATCCTAACCACCCTTACCACAATGTATCAAAAGGGACTTATCCGTATTTCAAAGCAATGAAATTCCCAGATTTATTAAAATCAGTTGAGAAAGTGGATGACAACACCGTTCGTATCACCTTGAATAAAAAAGATGCGACTTTCTTAGCAAGCTTGGGTATGGACTTTATCTCTATTTACTCAGCTGAATATGCAGATGCGATGCTGAAAGCGGGTAAACCAGAAACGATTGATAACAAACCGGTAGGTACAGGTCCGTTTATTTTTGTGGATTACAAAACTGACCAAGCGGCACAATATGTAGCAAATGAAACCTATTGGAAAGGTCGTACACCGCTTGATCGTTTAGTGATCAGCATTGTACCAGATGCGACTACGCGTTATGCGAAGTTACAAGCGGGTTCTTGTGATTTAATTTTATTCCCGAACGTGGCGGATTTAGCCAAAATGAAAACTGATCCGAAAGTACAGCTTTTGGAACAAAAAGGTTTGAACGTGGCATATATCGCATTCAATACGGAAAAAGCACCGTTTGATAACGTGAAAGTGCGTCAAGCATTGAACTATGCGGTGGACAAAAAAGCGATTATTGAAGCGGTTTATCAAGGTGCAGGCACTGCAGCGAAAAATCCATTGCCACCAACAATTTGGAGTTATAACGACGAAATCCAAGATTATCCGTATGATCCAGAGAAAGCGAAACAGCTTTTAGCGGAGGCAGGTTATCCAAACGGTTTTGAAACAGACTTCTGGATTCAACCAGTGGTACGTGCGTCTAACCCAAATCCAAAACGTATGGCTGAACTTGTGATGGCAGACTGGGCGAAAGTTGGCGTAAAAGCAAATCCAGTAACGTTTGAATGGGCTGACTATCAAAAACGTGCTAAAGCAGGCGAATTAACGGCAGGTATCTTCGGTTGGTCAGGCGATAACGGTGATCCGGATAACTTCCTTTCTCCATTACTTGCAAGTGCTAACGCTGGCAACTCAAACTTTGCGCGTTTCAAAAATGCAGAATTTGATGCCTTATTAGATAAAGCGATTGGCTTAACCAATAAAGATGAGCGTGCAGCACTTTATAAACAAGCACAAGTGATTTTCCATGAGCAAGCACCGTGGATTCCAGTTGCACACTCTGTTGGTTTCGCACCACTTAGCCCTCGCGTAAAAGGTTACGTACAAAGCCCATTTGGCTATGATGCGTTTTATGGCGTGAGTGTTGATGGTAAATAATTAACGGACTATACTAGCCCTTGCAGTTGCAAGGGCTTTTTGTTTTCAAGCAAAAGGAGAAAGAAAATGGACTTACATGATATTCGTGAGGATTATTGCAAACAGGCACTTTCTCAGCATGATTGCGATCCTAATCCGATAAAACAATTTGAAAAATGGCTCAACGAAGCGATTACGGCTAAAGTCAATGAGCCGACAGGTGTTAATGTTGCGACAGTCAATGAAGACGGTCGTCCAGCAAGCAGAATGGTGCTGTTGAAAGAAGTGAACGAACAAGGCTTTGTATTTTTTACGAATTATCACAGCCGAAAAGGTCGAGCTATAGAACATAATCCTTTCGTTGCCCTGACATTCTTTTGGCCTGAATTAGAACGTTCAGTACGCATTGAGGGCAAAGCTGAAAAAATCTCGTCTGAACAATCAGATGAATATTTTGCAACTCGCCCTTACACCAGTAGAATTGGTGCTTGGGCCAGTGAGCAAAGTGCGGTCATTTCTAGCCACAAATCTTTATTAGCGAAAGCCGCGCTGATTGCAGCAAAACACCCATTAAATGTCCCACGCCCACCACATTGGGGCGGTTATCTTGTGATTCCTGATCGTATTGAGTTCTGGCAAGGTAGACCAAGTCGTTTACATGACAGAATTTGTTATTTATACAATGATGGAAAATGGGAAAGAGAGCGGTTATCGCCGTAAACTCTTTAAAAACATTATAAAAAACAACCGCACTTTGATTCCTCAACCAAAGTGCGGTTAATTTTTACGTTATTTTTATTTACCGATGATTTCTGCTAAATCAACTTTGCGGTTTTCGTAACGAGAACGGGTACAAGCATCAGCAGTGGCGATGGCGGCACGGGCAGCTTCACCGGTGAGTAATTTTACAAATTCCTCAGTTGGCTCCATACCATGGAGAATATCATTTAAATAACGCATTTCTTTTTTCATGATAGAGCTCAACCAGAGCGGTGTGCGTTTGCCCGGTTTACCGTATTGAATCGCACCGTCCATTTCTGTGCTGTTGTAAATACGGGTACGGTCATCATCTTCTTCTTGGGTTTCGTGAATGAGGAAATAGGTGTCTTTTCCATCCACACGAAGGGTACCTTTGGTATTGTACATATCAAGTTTGATCGCACCTTTTTCCCCTTGAATTAATACATAATGTTCACCCCAACGGAAAGCTGAACCCCATTCTAGAACCGCGAAGCGATTATCATCGTATTCCATGGTGACAAAAATCATATCGTCTTCATCACCAAATTTTTCGCCTTTGTGTGCAACATTGGCGGCTGCCATGGTAACGGTTTTTGGCATGCCCCCCATAATGAATTGTACGCAGTCTAATTAGTGAATAGGGTGATATAAGTGACCACCAGATTTTTCACGGATTTTTTTCCATGAAATAGTCGGTTGTTGTTCTTCCCAGCCGTTACGTGCGGTGTGGCAATAAAGTACTTTACCGATCACGCCTTGATTGATTAATTCTTTGGCATGGTGAACACCGTTAAAGAAGTTCATCACATGGCCAGCCATAAAGGTGACGCCATTTTCTTCGCAAGCGCGCACCATGTCATCACAGTCTTGATAACTTAAGGCAATAGGTTTTTCACAGAAAACATGTTTTTTGTTTTTTGCGGCAAGGATGACCGGTTCTTTGTGTAAGTAGTTTGGGGTGGCAACAATCACACAATCCACATCAGGGGAAGTGACTAATTCTTCAAGAGATTTTGCCGCTACGCATTGTAATTCTTGAGCAATGGTTTCACCATTTTCAGGGTCGTATACCATTGTAATCTGTGCATCATCAAATTCATTCATGAAACGGGCTAAATCCGCACCAAAATAGCCAACGCCAACAACACCATATCGCATCATAATAAACTCCTTATTTTTTCACTGAGATTTGTTTTTCCGTTACCATGGATTGCTTCGCTGCTTCTGCAACTTCGATGGCTTCAGTTAAACATAGACTTAATGGGCTGGTTTTTCCTTGCGTTAAGTGCTCTACCACGCTTTGCACTTCGATTTCAGCCGCTCGACTTAACCAAAGTTGGCAAGGTGCGTGGGTGACATTATATTGCTGAGTGCCTTTAGCACTTTCGCGTAAAGATAAATCAGCCTCAAATTCATCAAATAAATCAACGTGTTCTATTTTTCCATCTAGATAATTAAATGTGACACTTGAGGTAAAGAAATTGACTTCAATCACACCATTTTCACCATGAATTTGAATGCCCCATTGGTGTAACCGATAAGCGGTGCCCATTTCGAGCGAACCTAATACGCCGTTTTTAAAACGTAATAACAACTGCAACACATCACGGCTGTCTGGAGTATCGTGATGCGCTTGATTAGCCGCTTGAGCAAAGACCGCCTCAATATCGCCTAATAACCAACAGAGTAAATCCAGTTCGTGAATGAGGTGGAAAAGCTCGCCTCCCGTAAGATTGGCATCTAATTTCCACCACTCTTTATTTGGTAGGTTTTCAATCCAACGCTGACGCATGGCTCGTGCGACCGTAATTCTGCCTAATTTTCCTTGTTCTAAAGCCGCTTTGACTTTTAACATGCCAGGTAACGTACGTTCCAAATGGCCCACAAAAATGAATTTGCCTTTTTCTTCAGCAAGACGGCGTAAATGTTGCCCTTGAGAAGAGCTTAAGGTAAAAGGTGTTTCAATAAAGACATGACAACCGGCATTTAACGCTAAGATAGCTGGGGAATAATGAGCATAGTTTGGCGTGGCGATGACCACTAAATCCGGTTTAGTTTCTGCCAACATTTCTTCCACACTAAAAAAGGCTTGGCTGCCGTATTGGTCTGCGAGTTTTTGTGCAAGAGAAGGGTTGATATCGGTCACCGCAATTAAGTTTGCTTGGGTTTTGTCAAATGCGGAGGCTAGTTGAACGCCAAAAAAGCCACAGCCGATTAAGGCGATGTTTAATCCATTAGTTTGCATCATGCCCTCCTTGTTGTAAGCGTTGGCGAATACTTTGGAAATATTGCAAGATCGCGCGTTGCATGCGTACCAAATCATGCGCTTCCACGGCATCAATTAATTCACGGTGTTGCATGGCTAATTTTTCAGGAGAAAGTATTGGTGGCGGTAAGCCTTTTTCTACTTGCTGATAAATTTGCCAAAACGCATCTAAATATTGAATCAGTAACGGGTTATTTAATGGTTCATAAAGCTTTAAATGAATGTGGTATTCATCTTTAGGCGAAAACTTTTGTTCTCGTGCATTTTTCTCCATATTTGCTACTGATTTTTGCAAAAGTGCGGTCTGTTCTTGGCTAATTTTTCCTAAAACCATCGGGGCAAAACCGTATTCCAAAATTTCCCGAATATCCAAAATATTAATCAGCTGATTATGATCATTATGCAAATTCAGTTGGGTGTGAAAACTTAATCCGCGAATCATTGGCACAAGAGAAGATTCACTCACAAAGGTACCAACACCATGGCGAATATCTAAAATATGTAGCGCCTCTAAAGATTTAATGGCTTCACGTAAACTGGAGCGGCTCACCCCAAGCTGTTCAATCAGTTCATTTTCTGTTGGCATCAAATCGCCGGATTTAAGATTTTGTTTAATGATGAGCGATTTGATTTTATCCTGCAAAACGAGACTTGCTTCTTTTTTACTTGTTTTTTTCATTTCTGTTCTCATTTTCTAATCTATTTTCTGAATTTGTGATCCAGCTCTCATTCTCTCTAATTGACATAAGACATCATACGTCTTATCTTTATTTATGCAAGCAGAAATTAGCAGTGATTTTAAATTCTGTGATCTAAACCACAAAATTCTCAAATACAAGGAAAGGAGGTTGTTATGACAACATCACTACCATGGTATAAAGAAGTCAGTCCTACGCAAAAGAAAGCGTTATTTGCGGCTTGGTTAGGTTATGTTTTTGATGGCTTCGATTATATGCTTATCACTTACGTGCTTTTGGATATTCAAAAAGAATTCGCCATGAGCACAACGGAAACATCCACATTATTACTTGCAGCCTTCGTGGCGCGTCCATTAGGTGGGGCGATTTTTGGTAGCTTTGCCGATAAATATGGTCGTCGTTTAGCAATGATTGTTTCCATTATTACGTATTCCGTCGGGACATTCTTGTGCGGTTTATCCACCAGTTATATTTGGCTTTTCATCTTCCGTATGATTATCGGTATGGGGATGGCAGGTGAATATGCTTGTTCTTCCTCTTATGCCATTGAAAGCTGGCCACAACATTTACGTACAAAAGCCAGTGCATTTTTAGTGAGTGGTTTCTCCATTGGTAATATTCTTGCTTCTCAAGTGATTCCTTGGGTTGCGCAAGCTTATGGCTGGCGTATGGCTTTCTTTATTGGTTTAGCACCAGTCGCTTTAGTACTCTATGTTCGTCGCCATGCCCCTGAAAGTGAAGAATGGGCTCAAGCGAAAGCAGCGGGTAAAGTGAATAAAGTTCCACTTACTGACCTATTCACTAAAAAACAATTACCAATTACCTTAATTATTTTCTTAGTTTGCTATTCAATTTTCTCCGTAAACTGGCCGGTAGTGGGCTTGCTTCCACTTTACCTCAAAGAAAACGGTTATGCTGAAAATGTGAAATCACTGATGTTCTGGGCAGGCTTTGGTATCCTCATCGGTACCTTAATTGCAGGCTTTATCGGGGATAAATTGGGTGAGAAGAAAACCTTTGTATATAGCTTATTGTTATCACTTTTCTTCCTCTTCCCAGTATTCTATTTGCCAGAAAATAATGTATTAGCACTTGGTGCGTTGCTCTTCTTCTTACTTGCAACAAACTTAGGGATTGCGGGTTTAGTGCCAAAATATATGGCGACTTTCTTCCCGGCTGAAATGCGAAGCACAGGTATTGGTTTCATCTATAACTTCGCTGCGATTGGCGGTGGGGTGTCTCCTGTGATTGCCGCGGCCCTTAGCGAAAGAGTGGGACTTGGTTCAGCCCTTGTGTATGTAACCTTATTCTGGACAATTGTTCTTGTTGCTCTTGTTGGATTAAGATTGCCAGAACGTATTCAAGCACGCATGCAACAATAAAAAACGAAAGCAAAACAGACCGCACTTTTAGGTGCGGTTTGTTGTTTATACAAAAATAGTTTGAAGCGCATCACAAATTTGTTAAAAATATGTTTCAATTTTCTCTGTTAAATGCTAATTAATAATCTCCCCTATCGTTTTATAGGAGATTGTATATGCAAACTCAACAAACCTTTCTCTCTAAATATAAAAGTCTCATTATTCTTGCCTTAGACTTTGTCTTCATGTTGGTGTTAATCAAAATACTGCCGTTTTCTGCTCAAGAGAATCGCGGGCTAGCCTTGCTGATTTTTATTGGGATTTTATGGTTAACGGAAGCCTTTAATATTACCGTGACATCCCTCATGGTGCCTGTCGTGGCCATAGGATTAGGCTTGATTAATACACAAAAAGCGCTCGCACCATTCTCTACCCCAATTATTTATATGTTCTTTGGTGGATTTGTGGTGGCTGCGGTGTTGCAAATTCAGAATCTAGATAAGATTATTGCGAATTACATTATTCGTTTGGCCAAAGGAAACTTAAAACTTTCTATTACCTACCTTTTCACCGTAACTACGTTCCTTTCTATGTGGATTAACAACACCGCTGTGGCGGCGATGATGTTACCGCTCACGATGGGGATGTTAAAAGGTATCAATGCAGAGAAAAATCATCGATTGTACGCTTTTGTATTGTTAGGCATGGCATTTAGTGCCAGTATCGGTGGTATAGGTACATTAGTAGGAAGTGCACCGAATGCCATTTTGGCATCTCAAATTCAAGTGACCTTCACGGAATGGCTAGGCTACGGCTTCCCGGTGATGGTACTGCTTGTGCCTTCAATGATTTTTTCTTTATGGGTGATTTTACGCCCAGACTTTTCTGTGGATTTTAATCCATCACTTGAGAAAGTTAGCTTTAACCGAAAAAATATTATTACTTTGCTGATCTTTATTGGTATGGCGATTATGTTACTTTTCAGCTCTCTCTTAAACCCATGGATTACGGCTTTCCTTGAATTGCCGAAAAAAATCGAAAACTTTGATACGGTGATTGCGCTATGCGTTGTGATCTTTATTTGTGTTTCAGGTGTGGCAAGTTGGAAAGAAATTCAAGAGCGTGTTGAATGGGGCGTGCTTGTTTTATTCGGTGGTGGTTTAACACTTAGTATCGTGATGAAAGATTCAGGTGCCAGTAAGATTATGGCGGATAGTATTGTTCAGTTTGTGCAAACAAAACCACTTTGGGTACTTTGCTTTGTGATGACGGCATTTATTATTTTCTTAACGGAATTTACATCGAATACCGCCAGTGCAGCGTTGATTATGCCAATTGTGATTTCAGTGGCACAATCTATGAATTTACCGCCTATCGCTTTAGCCGCAATTATCGCTTGTGGGGCAAGTTGTGCATTTATGTTGCCAATCGCTACACCGCCCAATGCTATTGTGTTTGCAACAGGCAATGTGAAACAACTTGATATGGCAAAAGTCGGTTTGATTCTCAATCTATTCTGTATCGCCATCATCGGCAGCATGACTTATTTTGTTTGGTTGTAAATGTGGTTAAAACTGACCGCACTTTATTAGCCTATAAAAGTAAACCGCACGTTAAAGTGCGGTTTATTGTTTATCTCGAAATAACTTCTTTTGTGAAGGCTTCCATTTCGGCTTTACGCCATGGTGTTGAGAAGAAAATGGTATCTTTCAAACCAGATTCACTATTTAGTGGACGAACACCGAATTCTTGGCTTAATTTCTGTTGTACTTCAGGTGAAGTAATCCAATGCACGAAAACAAGTGATGCGGCTGGGTTCGGCGCATTTTTTGCTACGGTTACAACATTACCACCGCCAGGCATCCCAAATTTTGGCACATAGAATTTTAAACGATCAGTAATTGCGCCTTGTTTTTGCAAGCTGAACAAATGATCTTGCCATGCGGAGACAATTACTAACTCACCATCGTTTAAACGGGTTAGACTATCAGCATTCGAAGCGGTACGGATTAGTGCATCTTTTTTACTGCTGAACCAATCCCAGGTTTTTTTCCAATTAGCAATTTGTGCTTCATCGATTTTATCGGTACGATAATCATAATCACCATTGATATACACTAAAGCTCGTTGAATAAACGCATTACCGGAGCTACCACCATTTGGATCTGAATAGCCGAATTTTTTTGGATTTTTATCAATATAGCTTTCCATGTCAGCCCAAGATTGTGGTAATTCCTCTTCTTTGATTCGCATAGGATCATAAGCTAGACCAGTTTGATTACCCCAGTAACCTACAGCCATATCGCCTAATTCAACACCTTGTAAGTGGTGATTTAATTTATCGAAATTTGGTAAGTTATTGAGTTTTACAAGAATGTCATTTTTCGCTACGTTGCCTAAACGGTCAGCATTTAACACGACCACATCCATTTTGCCGGTTTCTAGATTTTTTTCAGCAATCAGTTTATTGATATTACCGTCCAAGGTGCCTTCAGGTACTTTGACTTTAATACCGTATTGATTTTCAAATTCTTTGACAAAATTACGGAATTGCGGCTGCAAATACCAAACGCTAACCGTCAATTTTCCTTCTTTTTTAGCGAGTTCTTCGATTTCACTCCAAGATTTACCACTTAAGTCAGTGGAAGCTGAGGCGAAAGCGCTGACAGCCAAGGCGGCAGCGGTAAGACCAATGGATAGAAGTTTACGGATATTTTTTTGCATAAGATGCTCCTTGTGAAAATTATGCTTTTCCTGTGGATTGAGAGAGATAATTCCCTTTCAACAATTTTTCGATAATCATCATCAAAATAATGTTTGGTACCAACAAAATAATCGATACAACGGCCGCATTCGGACGAATAAAAGAATAACCGAGGAAAGAATATAAAATGGTTGGCACGGTAATAAAGTCTGGTGAGCCGATAACGAAAGCGATAGCAAACTCTTCAATACTTTTCACTAAACAGAAAATAATTGATGCTAAAAAACTTGGTTTTAACATAGGCATATACACGTCTTTGAAAACGGTAAATTTAGATGCACCTAAGTCACGGCTAGCATCAATGAGGTCTTGAGGTACAGAAGAAAAGCCCGCGGATAAAATCCGAATAGCATAAGGTAACGTGAGTACAACATGCCCAATAACAATGCCGATGAATGGATTATTAATATTTAAATCCAATAACATACGGCTAAAGAATAGGGCAATAATCATGCCTGGAATAACCAATGGAATCAGTGTTAATAATTCTGCTAATTTTTTACCTCTAAAGTCCATACGTCCAAATGCATAAGCTGTTGGGAGAGAGAGTAAAATAGTGATCAGAGAAACCGTAGGCGCAATGGTATAGCTATTAAACATTGCTTCAGGTAAAGAGGTGGTTTCCCATACAATTTTCCAACGCTCAAAAGATAATGATTGAGGGAAAATATCTGGATAACTCCACGGTTTAGCGGGATCTACCAATGACCATAAACCTGCCATTAAAAAGGGTAGGAATAACCAAATAAAATTAGCAAGAATAAAGAAAGTTAAGGAAATACGTGCGATTAATCGACCATTTTTCGTTGTGATTTGTACGGAACTACTCATTTGACTTCTCCACGTTTGACGGCTAATGGTTTAATCAATAATGACACGAGGATGGTGAAGAAGGCTGAGGTCAGCATAATCGTTAATGCCATGACCGCACTTTGATTCCACTCTTCAAATTCATAGGCAGACATTTGCATTAAACGTGCTAAAGAATAGGTACTACGAGGACCTGCAATACTATAAAAGGCGAAATCACCGAGTGCGCCGATAAATATTAAAATAAAAGAAACTTGTACCGCACCTAAGGTTAGCGGGAAGATGACATAACGAAAACGTT
>CBCSVJ010000013.1:0-11181 GCA_965143545.1 uncultured Haemophilus sp.
AATCTGGATAATATCATTGGTAATATACTTAGCAATAAGCCGGCGAGCAAGAAACCCATATCCACCATAAGCAGTTCCAGCACCGCCAAAAAACTCATCTATAATCAAACCAACTTTTATTTTTTTCATTATGAATCCTTAGGTTAATTAATATGTACTGGGCAATTTATAGCTCAGTTGATTCAAAAAGATTATTTTCATCATTTTCGGGTGGATTATCCGCCAACCAGTTTGCTAATCGTGCATAATCTGCTATGGCCAAATTTTATGCTCGTGCATTTAAATCAATACCAAGTGCTGTCAGATTTTCAGGTGAAAATAGTGTTGAAAGTGCATTGCGTAATGTTTTACGTCGCTGATTAAACGCTTGGGAGCAAACACGGTTCAACCAATATAAATCTTTTACAGGGTGCGGCAACTCTTTATGTGGAATTAAACGCACAACCGCTGAATCCACTTTCGGTGCAGGTTTAAATGCAGAAGGTGGTACTTCAAGCACAGGCATCACTTGGCAGAAATATTGTGCCATAATGGTTAAACGACCGTAAGCTTTGCTATTTGGGCCTGCGCATAAGCGTTTTACCACTTCTTTTTGTAGCATGAAGTGCATGTCTTGAATCACATCATGATATTTAAACAAGTGGAACATTAATGGTGTGGAAATGTTGTAAGGCAAGTTACCAAATACGCGTAACTTCTGACCTTTTTCCGCTAAATTCTCTTTTATATAAAGCTCACCAAAATCAAATTGCATCGCATCCGTTTCAATAACGGTCAGTTTTTGATGTAAAAATGGATGATGACGTAAACGTTCTGCGAGGTCTCGGTCAAGTTCAACCACGGTAAGATGATCGACAAGCTCACCAACAGGCTCTGTTAATGCACCAAGCCCAGGGCCAATTTCTACCAAGAATTGATTCGGTTGCGGGTGAATCGCTGCCACAATCCCTTGAATTACAGAGGTGTCGTGTAAAAAGTTTTGTCCAAAGCGTTTACGGGCTGTATGGCCTAAGTGTTTTTTTGAGTTCATAAAAATAGTCTAATAAATGATCTAGTTTGTGGTTTGTATCTTTAAATATCTAGCCACTCCGGTTTTATTTCTCTCGGGGAGATCTCATTAACATTATCATGGTAATGAATAATATGGCATGCATTCTTAGAATTTGGATGCCAATGTGTAAAATTTTCTTTGTCTTGCGAGTAAAAACAAACCATAGGTCTATTTAACCCTGAAGCAATATGAATCGTTGATGTATCAACCGAAATAAGTAGGGCACAGTTTCTAATCAATTCAATTGTATGGTAGATCGTTGTATGAGGATTTGGGTAAACAAATACATCATCAAATTGATTAGCGATCCTACTTAAATGCTCATGAGTATCAGGCGTTGCAAGTAAGACTAACTGATGTTTATGAGAGTCTCTAATATATGTTAAATAATCTACAATGTGAGCATCATCAAACTTTCTATTTTTGCCATTTCCATAGAAGTTAATTGTAATGTAATTATTTAACTTGTTATCAGTAATAAATTGAAGAATTTCTTCTTTGGTTGAGCTATCTTGCGGAATGTCATAGCTATCATCACTTAGACTGATGTTTGACTGAGCTAAAGCCTCTTTGTAAATTTCTGAGAAATGACCGTCTTTAGTAATATTTATATTAAAAATATTATAATCTGCTTTTCTATAGCCGATATAATTACGGGCATTGATTATTCTCAATAACAACAAGTCTCGGTTTCTAAGTACAAGAGTTGGATCAATGACAACATCGTATCTTTCTTTTCTAATAAACAGTGCCGTCTTGATGTAGTCGAGAATGTTTCTTTTCTTTACAAGATAAATCTCATCAATGTTATGGTTTCTTTGAAACAGATAAGCGTTCTGTTTCGTGCAGATGACACCAATTTTTATCAACGGGTTAAATTTCTTTATTTCCCGAAAAACAAAAGAGCTAACGATATAATCGCCAATTTTCCCATCTTGTCGCAAAAATAAGAAACTCTTAGGATGTTTTAAACTTTGGGGATTGGCTGATCTTGATGATTTATCGAGTATCCATTTCCCTATTTTTAACCTTAGGGCTTTTAGCTTATTCATATCGATGTTCAATTTTGTCTATCTCTGAGTCACTGTTTAATCCTCTAAATACACATGGTGGTTCAATGCCATAGGCATCAACACGTGTTTTTTGGATTAATCCCGTCAGATAATCAGCAGGCAGTCTTATTGGATAAGCGTAGTTAAGTAATTTTTTAGCGCCCGATAGTGTAATTAAATAAGCGGTTGCGTAGATAATACATCTTCTTGAATTTTTTGAAGGTGACTTGTAATGTGCAAGTCTATATCCTTCCACAATCCGTTTCTTAAAGAAATGTGATTTAACTTTTCCGTGATCAAAAAAGATCAGCTCATGATTTTTATTAATTTTATTGAGTGTATCCTCAACAATTTCCTTAAAATGCTGTGAAACGATCGCATCGTCTTCAAGAATGATGGCACTTTCAATATTGTTTTCTACCATGTGCTCATAAACTTTAATATGGCTTATTGCACAGCCAATTTCACCGAGCGTTAAGGGCTTAGGCGATAAATAGTGTTTCGGATAGAAATCATAATCGACAGATTCTAATACGGAAGCAGGCAGTTTTTTCCCATCTGTTGCATCAAAAAAAGTAAAGTCTAACCCCAAACCAGAAAGGCGTTTAGCAATATTTTCTCTTCTTGTTGAATTTTTTAAACTAATTACAATTATTTTAGGTATAGCCATAAATAACCCTTGGGTTGAAGTCTTTGGTTGACATACAAATTGACGAAAATCTGAGTAAAGTTTGCTTTAGCCTTTTTCGATAGAACAGTTCTCTTGGAAAGAGGATGTCATATAAGGCTTAGATCTTACTGGTTTCGAATGCTAAATTAAATTTCTACCCGATCTACTTTTTGAAATATTATAATCGAATTATTGAAAAAATAATGGGGATTTCAACAAAATACCATTTTAATCTTTCGTCTAACATTAAAAACGGCTATAATTCGCCCGTTTTTCATTTATAAACCGCAAAAAGTGCGGTCAAAAAAATCATTATTTTAGAGGATAAAATGGCAAAAGAAGATTGCATTGAAATGCAAGGCACAATTTTGGAAACCTTACCAAATACCATGTTCCGCGTTGAGTTAGAAAATGGTCACGTGGTGACTGCACATATTTCTGGCAAAATGCGTAAAAACTATATTCGTATCTTAACAGGCGATAAAGTAACAGTAGAAATGACACCTTATGATTTAAGCAAAGGTCGTATCATTTTCCGTAGCCGTTAATTTAGAAATAAAAGAAAAGCCGATATGTTGATATCGGCTTTTTTTGTTTGAAAAGCGTACAAATTATTTGAAGTCTGGAAAAAAATCTGTATAATCAGCGCCCTTAGCCACGTTCATTTTTTCGTTCCTTGCCTTTGCAGATTGGTGGCTAATCTACGTCAAAGGCTGATTAACCCGTAAGGAGCAGTAATGCGTCACTACGAAATCGTGTTTATGGTTCATCCGGACCAAAGCGAGCAAGTACCAGGTATGATCGAACGTTACACAGGTTCTGTTAAAGAAGCTGGTGGTCAAGTTCATCGCCTAGAAGATTGGGGTC
Organism: uncultured Haemophilus sp.; assembly: GCA_965143545.1. Lineage (GTDB taxonomy): Bacteria > Pseudomonadota > Gammaproteobacteria > Enterobacterales > Pasteurellaceae > Haemophilus_D. The sequence goes on from CBCSVJ010000013.1 coordinate 3,641, forward strand.
GTCGTCAATTAGCGTACCCAATTAACAAATTACACAAAGCACACTATGTGCTTATGAATGTAGAAGCGCCTCAACAAGTCATCGACGAGCTAGAAACGACTTTCCGTTATAACGATGCTGTATTACGCAGTCTTGTTATCCATACTAAGCACGCCGTAACCGAAGCGTCCCCAATGAAAGCGGCTAAAGAAGAACGTAAACCTTTAGCTGAAGTTGAAAACAACGATTTTGAGGATGCTGAAGAGTAATTCAAAACTTGATAATCGCTTCTCGTTAATCGGCACAGTGTGTCAATTACCTAAACGAAGCAAAAGCCCTAACGGGATTGCGCATTGCCAGTTTTGGCTGGAACATCGTTCCGAACAAGTCGAAAGTGGTTTATCACGCCAAGCGTGGTTAAAGATGCCAGTTCAAGTCAGTGGCAATCAGTTAATAGAAAAAACTCAAAGCATTACGGTCGGCAGTAAACTTCTTGTGGTGGGGTTTATAACTTCACATAAAACCTCAAATGGTTTAACACAGTTAGTATTGCATGCCGAGCAAATCGAATTTATAGATTAGGAGACAGCCAAATGGCACGTTATTTCCGTCGTCGTAAGTTCTGCCGTTTCACAGCGGAAAATGTTGTTGAAATCGATTACAAAGATATCGCTACATTAAAGAACTACATTTCTGAAAGCGGCAAAATTGTACCAAGCCGCATTACCGGTACTCGTGCGAAGTACCAACGCCAATTAGCACGCGCAATCAAACGCGCTCGTTATTTAGCGTTATTACCTTACTCTGATTCTCATCACAATTAAGAAGGAGTTAGGAAATGCAAGTAATTCTTTTAGATAAAATCGTTCACCTAGGTAATGTAGGTGATCAAGTTAATGTTAAATCTGGTTTCGCTCGTAACTTCTTAATCCCACAAGGTAAAGCAGTTATGGCAACTAAAGCTAACATTGAACACTTTGAAGCACGTCGTGCAGAGTTAGAAGCAGCGGCAGCAGCAAGTTTAGCAGCAGCCCAAGCTCGTGCAGCACAAGTGACTGCATTAGGTTCTGTAACTATCGCATCTAAAGCTGGTGAGGAAGGCCGTTTATTCGGTGCAATCACTACTCGTGATGTAGCAGAAGCAGTAACTGCAGCAGGCGTTGAAATTGCGAAAAGTGAAGTTCGTTTACCAAACGGTCCAATCCGTACTCTTGGTGACCACGACGTTCGTTTCCAACTTCACGGCGAAGTATTTGCAACATTAGATGTTATCGTTGTTGCAGAATAATTATCAAAGTTTTTGATAAAAGAAAACCCGACGTTATGTCGGGTTTTTTGTTTTTCTAGATTAAGAAAATATTTTGGTTATTTGTCGAGAATAAAAAAGTGCGGTCATTTTTGACCGCACTTTTATTATCAATTTAGTGTTTTAAATTACAAACCTAATACAGCAAATAATACCCAGATTGTGTAAATCATGGCTAAGCCGTAAAAGATAAATCCGCCTGCTGGCACGTGGATTTTAAGATCGTGCATCGCATGATGGATACGGTGTAAACCACACCACATTGGGAAAATGGTTAAAACTAAAATAATTAATTTTCCGATCCAAGAATAAGCGAATGTAATTAAGTTATGTGGATCAATTAATCCGAATGGCAACAATAAACCAAGGATTAAGATTACCACAGGGAAGAAAATCGCACTGACAGTCCCGCCAGCACCAAACATCAACCATACTGGCGGTTCACCAGAGCGTTTTGGATTTTGATCGACCATTTTTTTCTCTCCCTACATATAAACTAAAATTAATGCGATAACACTAATCACAGCTGTAACTGCCCAAAGTGCATTTCTTAACACGTGATGTGGCAAACGTTCATTTTTAACAATGATGTTCATCACTTTTGGTGTCATCACAAAATAAGTTGCAGTGTGATATAAAGTCGCAATTAATGTGATGATATTTAAGAACACCACAATTGGATTTCTTAAGAAGCCAATGAAATCAATAATGCCTAGACCTGGAACAGGATTGCTTGCAAGGCAAAGTACGCCATAAAGCAATACGATACAGAACCATACAGCAAAGATAGAGGTTGCTTCACGCACCATATAAGCTTTGTAGAAATCCAATTTTTGCCACCAAGTAGCCGTCATTGGGCGAACATATTTTTTACGTTTACTTAATGTTACTGACATATTCTTCCCCTTAGCTTTTTGGTTTTAGCATTGAGATAACATAATCTTTGGCGCTTTCAATTTTGCCTTGGTTGATTGCAGAAGCCGGATCCACGTGTTTTGGACACACTTCAGAACAATAACCGACGAAAGTACAGCTCCAAACACCGTTTTTACCATTTAATAATGGCATACGTTGTGCTTTACCATGGTCACGGTTATCAAGATTGTAACGATGTGCCATGGTAATCGCTGCAGGGCCAATGAATTCAGGGTTCAAACCGAATTGTGGACAAGCCGCATAACATAAACCACAGTTAATACACATTGAGAATTGACGATATTTTTCAAGCTGTGCCGGGGTTTGTTTAGTACGGCTTACTTGCAATTCTTTTGATGGGTGTGGTTTACCATCTAATGCTGGTGCTTCGTTACCAATAATATAAGGTTTAATAGCCTCTAAACTTTCGATAAAGTGGCTTAAATCAACCACTAAGTCGCGTTCAATAGGGAAGTTTGCTAATGGTTCAATACGCATATGGCCGCTGTAATCACGTAAGAACGTTTTACAAGCCAATTTAGGTTTGTTATTCACCATCATCCCACAAGAACCGCAGATCGCCATACGGCAAGACCAGCGATAAGAAAGAGACGGTTCAAGTTTATCTTTAATGTAACCTAACGCATCTAAAAGAGAAGTTTGGTTATCATAAGGTACTTGATAAGAGCTTAAATGTGGCTCTTGATCATTTTCTGGGTTGTAGCGTAATACTTCTACAGTCATTACCGGTGAATTAGCCATTTGCTTGCTCCTTAGCTTTCGCAGCCGCTTCTGCCGCTTCTGCTTCAGCACCATAAACACGTTTTGCTGGTTGAGATTTAGTGATTTTCACCGGACTGTATTCAATACGCGGTGCATCATCGCCATTGTAGTAAGCAAGGGTGTGTTTTAAATAATTCACATCATCACGTTCAGTGTAGTCTAAGCGTTGGTGTGCACCACGAGACTCTTTACGTTCAATTGCAGAGTTGGCAATAGATTGTGCCACATCAAGGATGTAACCCAATTCTACAGTGTAAAGCACATCGGTATTGAATACGCTTGAACGGTCTGCAACACGAATACGTTTATAACGTTCTTTAAGCTCAGCAATTTTATCTACTGCTTTTTGCATGCTTTCTTGGTCACGGTAGATACCACAACCTTCTTCCATCACAGTACCCATTTCGTCACGGATTTCAGACCAAGATTCATTACCTTCTTGGTTATAAAGTGCTTCAAGGCGAGCCACAACATCTTGAGCTTGTGCATCAACTGCTGCACGGTTTGCAGGTTGTGCTTCTGCTGCACGTTGTGCGGCATATTCACCTGCAACACGGCCTAAAACCACTAATTCTGCAAGCGAGTTAGAACCTAAACGGTTTGCACCATGTAAGCCAGAAGACGCACATTCACCCACAGCAAATAAACCTTTAATGCGAGTTTCGCTGTTGAAATCCACTTCGATACCACCCATGGTGTAGTGAACAACCGGGCGAACTGGAATTGGTTCATTAACTGGGTTTACACCTTCATAAGCACTTGCTAATTCACAAATGAATGGAAGACGTTCATGTAAATATTTTTCACCTAAGTGACGTAAGTCAAGGTGAACCACATCAACACCTTTTGCAGTTTTTAAGGTGTTGCCTTTTTTCCATTCTTGCCAGAATGCTTGTGAAACTTTATCACGTGGACCAAGTTCCATATATTTGTTTTCAGGTTTACCAATTGGGGTTTCAGGGCCTAGACCATAATCTTGTAAATAACGGTAGCCGTTTTTATTCACTAAGATACCGCCTTCACCACGACAACCTTCAGTCATTAAGATACCGGTGTTTGGTAAGCCGGTTGGGTGATATTGGACGAATTCCATATCACGAAGAGGAACACCGTGACGATATGCCATTGATAAACCATCACCGGTTACGATACCGCCGTTGGTGTTGAATTTAAATGCACGACAGCCACCACCCGTTGCAATGACAACCGCGTTTGCATTGATTTGAACAAGTGAACCTTCCATCATATTCATCGCCACCATACCACGAGCATGGCCATCATCAACTAAGATGTCTAAAACGAAGTGCTCGTCAAAACGTTGAATTTGTGGATATTGAATGGATGTTTGGAAAAGGGTATGTAATAAGTGGAAACCGGTTTTGTCTGCTGCGAACCAAGTACGCTCGATTTTCATCCCACCGAAACGACGAACGTTTACATCGCCATCGGCTTTACGGCTCCAAGGGCAGCCCCAACGTTCAAGTTGAGTCATTTCCACTGGAGAATGTTCAACGAAGTATTCCACCACATCTTGTTCACATAACCAGTCACCACCGGCAACGGTATCGTGGAAGTGTTTATCGTAGGAATCTTCCTCTTTAATTACTGCGGCCGCACCACCTTCTGCTGCAACCGTATGGCTACGCATAGGATAAACCTTAGAAACTAATGCGATCTTTAAGTTAGGGTTTGCTTCTGCTGCTGCAATTGCTGCACGTAAACCGCCGCCACCGGCACCAACAATAGCAATATCGACATTAACCGTTTGCACGATATCCTCCAATCAATAGAAAGTAAAAAAATAAAACGCCCTAAATTAATAGGGGCATGTTGTCATTCTGCCATTTTTGTTTACAAATTAGTAACTTTTTTTCTGGAATAAACGGACAAAATACCAAAAGTGTGATCTAACTCAAAAAAGTTAGTTTTTTATATATTTATAGATGATAACCGTTTGCGTTTAAGAATGATTTAGTCGGATTATTGAGTTAAAAATCACTCTTGTTTACAATAGCCCAATTCATTTTAGACGTGAAAAACGGAGAAAAAAATGACCGCACTTAGCGATAAAAAAACAGAATGGCAACCTTCCGCCTCAATTAAAAATTTATTGGCGCGTGCCAAAATCATAGCTGAAATTCGCCAGTTCTTTACTGAACGTGGATTATTAGAAGTGGAAACCCCTGTTTTAAGTGAGTTTGGCGTAACGGATCTTCACCTTTCTACCTTTAATACAGAATTTGTTGCGCCTTTTGATGAACTGTCGAAAACGCTGTGGCTTTCTACCAGCCCGGAATATCACATGAAGCGTTTATTGGCGGCAGGCAGTGGACCGATCTTTCAAATTGGAAAAGTGTTTCGTAATGAAGAAGCGGGCAATCGCCATAATCCGGAATTTACCATGCTTGAATGGTATCGACCGCACTTTGATATGTATCGTCTGATTAATGAAGTGGATGATTTATTACAACAGATCCTCGATTGTAAACCTGCAGAAACCTTAAGTTATCAGTTTGTTTTCCAAGAATATGTAGGATTAGATCCATTATCAGCGACTCGTCAAGAATTAGTAGAGGCAGCGCGTAAGCACAACTTTATGGCAGATGAAGATGAAGATCGGGATACTTTACTACAATTTTTATTCAGCGAAGTGGTAGAACCTAAAATCGGACAAGAGGCCCCTGTTGCGGTTTATCATTTCCCTTCTTCCCAAGCTGCGCTCGCTCAACTAAGCCCAGAAGATAGCCGTGTGGCAGAACGTTTTGAGTTCTATTATAAAGGATTAGAGTTAGCCAACGGTTTCCATGAGCTTACTGATGCGCGTGAACAACAATACCGCTTTGAAAAAGACAATCGTTTGCGTGAAAAAGCGGGATTGCCACAGCGTGAAATTGACTATCGTTTTCTGGGAGCTTTACAAGCAGGCATTCCAAATACCTCCGGTGTGGCTTTAGGTGTCGATCGTTTAATTATGATTGCATTAGGCGCTGAAAGTATTAAAGAAGTGATTTCATTTTCGGTGGAATGCGCTTAGTTTGCTCAAAAAATATCCTTTTTTGTTCAAAAAATGTGATCTTGATCGGATTTTAGAACATTGGTCGGGATCCTCCATTGACACTATAGGTTTATTTTGTAATATTTGCGACGTCTATTTCGGAGATTGAACTTTTTATGAAAAATTGCTTCAATCAAAAATCATCGTTAACAACCAAAAGGAATAACAATTATGAAAAAGACACTAGCAGCATTAATTGTTTCTGCATTTGCCGCTTCAGCAGCAAACGCAGCAGTAGTTTACGACAACGAAGGTACTAAAGTTGAGTTAAACGGTTCTCTTCGTTTAATTATGGAAAAAGCGGATAAAAAAGAGTACGACCGCGCTGGTAAATCAACTAAAAAAACTAACTCAGCTTTACGTAATGCAGGCTCACGTTTCGGCATCACTGTAAAACATAACTTAGATAACGATTTCTATGCATTAGGTCGTTTAGAATTCCGTTTTGATGATACAGATTCTCGTGATAAATTTGGTAGACTTTATGCTAAACGTGCTTACGTAGGTTTAGGTAGTAAAGCTACTGGCGATATCACATTTGGTCGTCAATTAACTATCGCTGATGATTTAAGCCAAGCAGTTGACTATGAATATGGTTTCATTCCAAAAAGTGAATATATTCCTACTGCAGGTACAGGTGTAGTTCGTTATGACTATAAAGGTATCGAAGGTTTACAATTAAGTGCAAACTATAACTTTGGTCAAACAAATGACGAAAAAGGCAATCCACTTAAACCAGGTATCAAAAATGCTTACGCTGTAGGTGCATTATATACAGTGGGTGATTTAGATGCGCGTTTAGCTTATGGTCACACAAACTTTGAAACTGGTGCATCATACGCTCACCGTTTAGATGGTGTTTTAGCATCATTAGGTTATAAATTTGGTGATTTCACATTAACAGGTGACTTCGGTTATGGCCATGAAAAACTTGACGATGCAAAAGTAAATAAATTCTATGTATCTCCAGGTTTTGCATATCAAGTTGTTCCAGCGTCTAAAGTATATGGTAACTACCTATATGAACGCGCGAAAGGTGAATCTGATAAAGTGAAAACTCACGGTTTCTTACTTGGTGCAGACTACAAACTTCATAAACAAGTTGTATTATTCGTAGAAGGCAAATATGTGACTACTAAAGAGTACGTTAACGATACTTACGATGGTAAAACTAAAGACAGAGCTATCGGTGTAGGTATGCGTGTATACTTCTAATCTTTGATTAGAAAAGAATCTTAAAAGGCGAATCGAAAGGTTCGCCTTTTTGTTTGAATCTCATAAACTGTTTTAAATCTCCCCAAACCCCTCTTTACGAAAGAGGGGCTTTTTTATGACGTTGCTTTTAGTGGTTTTATTGGAAATATATTTGAGAGAGTTAAGAACGGAGAACGTTTATGGGCTATTAAGCTCCCCTCTTTCGTAAAGAGGGGGCTGGGGGGAGATTTAACTATTCCAATTTATCCCAAATCAATTCTCTAATCTCTCTTTCCAAAAGAGGGGCTT
>CBCSVJ010000014.1:0-11134 GCA_965143545.1 uncultured Haemophilus sp.
AGATGTTGGTGTAATTCCGGATCGTGAAGAAGCCATCAAATTTACTATTGAGAATGCAATTGAAGATGATGTGATCGTGATTGCAGGAAAAGGCCATGAAAACTATCAGATTATTGGAGATAAGACACTTCATTTCTCCGATCAAGAAGTGGCTGAAGCCTATTTAACGAAAAAATAAAAAACAGAATGATTAAACTAACAACTCAGCAGCTTGCCCAAATTTTCAATGCTAGTCTTATTGGAGATGGGCAAGTTGTTGTTGAAAATATTAATACTGATACACGTAAAGCTTTATCCAACTCGCTTTTCTTTGCGTTAAAAGGTGAGCATTTTGATGCACATCAATATTTAGAGCAAGCCGTTGAGCAAGGTGCGACAGCCTTAGTTGTACAACACCCCAATACCGAAATTGCAACACCACAATTAGTTGTTGCAGATACGCGCTTAGCCCTTGGTCAATTAGCAAAATGGTTGCGTGAAAAAATTAATCCTCGTACCGTGGCGATGACAGGTTCATCGGGTAAAACCACAGTGAAAGAAATGACTGCGTCGATTCTGCAACAAACAGCAGGCAATCCTGAGGCCGTGTTATTCACGAATGGTAATTTCAACAACGATATTGGCGTACCATTAACGTTATTACGCTTAACCGAACAACATAAATTTGCTGTTATTGAATTAGGTGCCAATCATCAAGGTGAAATAGATTACACGACGCATCTTGCACAGCCTGAAGCCGCATTAGTGAATAATGTCGCGGCTGCACATTTAGAAGGTTTTGGTTCAATTGAAGGTGTAGCTCGTGCGAAAGGTGAAATCTATCGCGGTTTAACCCCAATTGTTGTAGCCATTATTAACAGTGAACATAATTATATTGAATTGTGGCAAAAAGAAATTGGTTCGCATGCCATTCAATATTTTAATGGTGGCGATTATAAAGCTGAAAATGTAAAACATTCATCAAATGGTTCAACGTTTACGTTAGTTTCACCAAAAGGCAACATTGAAATTAATTTACCTTATTTAGGTGAGCATAATGTAAAAAATGCCTTGGCAGCGACCGCACTTGCTATGAATGTCGGCGCAAGTCTTGCTGATGTTAAAGCAGGACTTGAACACCGTTCTCAAGTAAAAGGGCGTTTATTCCCGATTCAAGTGAATGAAAATCTGTTGCTATTAGATGATACATACAATGCAAATGTAGATTCTTTACAAGCGGCAATTGATGTTTTAAAAGGTTACGATGCTTTCCGTATTCTACTTGTGGGGGATATGAAAGAATTAGGCGAGGATAGCCTAAAATGTCATCAACAAGTGGGCGAGCACGCAAAACAAGCTAAATTAGATTTAGTGCTTTCTTACGGAACGGAAAGTGCGGTCATTTCTAAGGCTGTTTTTGGAAAACATTTTACAGATAAAGCTGAATTGACAGCTTATGCGTTAGATATTATTAAACAGAAATTACAAGAAAACCAAAAAGTCGTCGTATTAGCGAAAGGCTCGCGCTCAATGAAAATGGAAGAGACGATTTATTCATTAAAGGATAGCTTATGTTAGTTTGGCTTGCTGAATATTTAGTTCGCTATGAAACGGCATTTAATGCCATTTCCTATATTACTGTACGTGCGATTTTGGCATTATTAACCGCACTTTTCATTTCTTTATGGATTGGTCCGAAAGTGATCAAACGCCTTCAAATTTTAAAATTTGGTCAAGAAGTGCGTAATGACGGTCCTGAAAGTCATTTTGCGAAGAAAGGTACGCCAACCATGGGCGGTGTGATGATTTTATTCTCCATCGGTGTGAGTACGTTATTATGGGCTAACTTAACAAATCCTTATGTTTGGATTTGTTTATTTGTGTTATTTGGCTATGGTGCAATTGGCTTTGTGGATGATTTCCGTAAAATCACGCGTAAAAATACAGATGGTTTAATTGCGCGTTGGAAATATTTCTGGATGTCAGTAGTTGCATTAGTAGCAATCATTTGGTTGTATTGGTTAGGTCATGATACCGATGCAACCCGTTTAGTGATTCCATTCTTCAAAGATATCATGCCGCAATTGGGTCTATTCTATATTGTGTTGTCTTACTTTGTTATTGTGGGTACAGGCAATGCGGTAAACTTAACTGACGGTTTAGATGGTCTTGCGATCATGCCAACAGCGTTAGTTGCAGGTGCATTTGCTTTAATCGCATGGGCGACTGGTAACGTTAATTTTGCAGAATACTTACATATCCCTTATATCAAATATAGTTCTGAAGTGGTGGTGTTCTGTACCGCAATCGTAGGCGCAGGCTTAGGATTCTTATGGTTTAATACTTATCCAGCTCAAGTCTTTATGGGCGATGTCGGCTCTCTAGCACTTGGTGGCGCACTTGGTGTTGTTGCCATCCTTGTTCGTCAAGAATTCTTATTAGTGATTATGGGCGGTGTATTTGTTGTTGAAGCCTTGTCTGTAATTTTACAAGTAGGTTCTTACAAGTTAAGAAAACAACGTATTTTCAGAATGGCACCAATTCATCACCACTTTGAATTAAAAGGTTGGCCAGAACCTAGAGTGATTATCCGGTTTTGGATTATTTCCTTGATGTTGGTGTTGATGGGGCTTGTAACGCTCAAACTAAGATAATTTTGTAGGGTGCACTTGTTGCACCCTGCGTGATCCCAGAATACGAGAGAAGAAAAACAACATGACAACTCTATATCAAAATAAAACTATCACCATTATAGGTCTTGGAAAAACAGGCCTTTCTTGCGTTGAATATCTTCAATCTCAACAAGCTAATATTCGTGTGATTGATACACGCCAACATCCAGCAGGTGCGGATAAATTACCTAAAAATGTTCCCTTACATACAGGTAGCCTAAATCAACAATGGTTACTTGAAAGCGATATTATTGTCATTAGCCCAGGGCTCGCAGTAAAAACACCTGAAATTCAGACCGCACTTTCAGCGGGTGTGGAAGTGATTGGGGATATTGAGTTATTCTGTCGAGCTGCCACCAAGCCAATTGTCGGGATTACAGGCTCTAACGGTAAAAGCACTGTAACAACATTAGTCTATGAAATGGCAAAAGCGGCAGGAATAAAAGTGGGCATGGGCGGAAACATTGGCATTCCTGCGTTGTCATTATTAAATGAAGATTGCGAACTTTATGTATTAGAGCTTTCCAGTTTCCAACTTGAAACCACTTACAGTTTGAAAGCGGCTGCAGCGACTGTGCTTAATGTGACTGAAGATCACATGGATCGCTATGTGGATTTAGAAGATTATCGCCAAGCCAAATTACGTATTTACCATAATGCGGAAACAGCGATAGTGAATTTAGAAGATAAACTCACTTTTGGCGAAGGTGAAAATCAAGCTAAGAAGGTGGTGTCTTTTGCTGAAAGTCAAGCGGATTACTGGTTGAAAACCGAAAATGGTAAACAGTACTTAATGGCAAAAGAGGAAGTCATTTTACCTTGTGATGAAGCCACCTTGGTTGGTCGTCATAATTACATGAATATTTTAGCGGCGACAGCATTAGCACAAGCTGTCGGCATAAATTTAGAGGCTATTCGTACCGCACTTCGTCAATTTAAAGGCTTAGATCATCGTTTCCAATTAGCGCATCAGGCAAATGGTATTCGTTGGATTAATGATTCTAAAGCCACCAATGTAGGTAGCACTGTTGCAGCATTGGCGGGTTTATATGTTGAGGGAACGTTACACCTTTTATTAGGTGGTGATGGCAAAGGTGCAGATTTTTCTGAACTTGCTGATTTAATCAATCAACCTCATATTTCAACGTATTGCTTTGGTCGTGATGGCAAACAACTAGCTGCACTTTCAAGTCAAAGCCATTTGTTTGAAACCATGGAACAAGCCATTTCATTTTTACGTCCACATTTAAAATCAGGCGATATGGTGTTATTATCTCCTGCTTGTGCAAGTTTGGATCAGTTTGCCTCTTTTGAAAAACGTGGCGAAGAGTTTACTCGTTTAGCAAAATTAGCTTAAAAAATTAGGGTAGTAATGGAATTTATCAATAAAATTAAACAAAATTATGAACAATGGGCGAGAGTGACGCCGCAAGGGTTGCTCTATGATCGCGCATTGTTTTGGCTTTTTGTCGTGCTATTACTGATTGGTTTAGTAGCGGTAACTTCTGCCTCGATGCCTTACAGTGCACGCGTATTTAATGATACATTCTATTTTGCTAAACGTGATGCCGTGTATGTCTTACTTTCTTTAGCAACTTGTTATTTAACTCTCCAAATTTCTTCCTCTCAATGGGAAAAGTGGCACGCAAAAGTCTTCTTGTTAGCTATTGTTTTATTAATACTAGTTCTTGGTATCGGGACTTCTGTTAATGGTGCTAAACGTTGGATTTCTTTAGGAATTTTAAATTTCCAGCCTGCGGAATTTGCTAAGCTAGCTTTAACTTGTTTCCTGGCGAGCTATTTTACGCGTCGTTATGATGAAGTACGTGGTAAAAAATTCAGTGCGGCTAAGCCTTTCATTGTGATGGGCGTATTAGGGATATTCTTACTAGCTCAGCCTGACTTAGGGAGTACAGTTGTGCTTTTCGTTATTACCTTTGGCATGCTTTTTATTGTCGGTGCGAATTTTTGGCAATTTATTTTGCTAATTGGTACAGGCATACTTCTCTTTGTATGGCTGGTTCTCTCTGCCTCTTATCGTTTAAAACGTTTTACCGGTTTCTTAGAGCCGTTTAAAGATCCTTATGGAACAGGGTTCCAGCTGACTAACTCTTTGATGGCCTTTGGTCGTGGTGAAATTAGTGGGGAAGGACTTGGTAACTCCATTCAAAAACTTGATTATCTCCCTGAAGCACATACTGACTTTATCATGGCGATTATTGGTGAAGAGTTCGGTTTTATTGGTATTTTAGTGGTTGTGATTCTCTTAGGGTTACTGATTTTCCGAGCGATGAAAATCGGACGTGAATCACTCATGTTAGAACAACGTTTCCGTGGCTTTTTTGCTTTAGGTATTAGTTTCTGGATTTTCTTCCAAGGTTTTGTCAATCTAGGCATGGCCTTAGGGATGTTACCAACAAAAGGTTTAACTTTTCCATTAGTGAGTTACGGTGGTTCAAGTATCATTATTATGTCGGCGACCGTAGGGATTTTATTGCGTATTGACCATGAAAATAGATTACAACGAGGTGGTCAAGCGCGTTTGAGAGATGATTAGGAATATTGATGAGTAAAAAATTATTAGTTATGGCGGGTGGTACTGGTGGACATGTTTTCCCCGCCATCGCGGTTGCTCAAACTTTACAAAAAGAAGGTTGGGAAATTTGCTGGTTAGGCACAAAAGATCGAATGGAAGCACAACTTGTACCAAAACATGGTATTCCAATTCGTTTTATTCAAATTTCAGGGTTACGTGGTAAAGGCATTAAAGCCTTACTTGGTGCGCCTTTTGCTATTTTAAGAGCCGTGTTACAAGCTCGTAAAATTATTCAAGAATATCAACCTAATGCGGTATTAGGTATGGGCGGTTATGTGTCTGGCCCAGGTGGTATTGCTGCAAAACTTTGTGGCGTGCCGGTTATTTTACATGAACAGAATGCCGTAGCGGGCTTAACCAATGAATGGTTAGCTAAAATTGCGACACGTGTATTACAAGCTTTTCCAAGAGCATTCAAAGATGCAGAGGTTGTAGGAAACCCGGTTCGCCAAGATTTATTTGAAATGCCATCACCGCAAGTGCGTTTTTCAGAAAGAAGCGGAAAATTGAGAGTACTTGTCGTGGGTGGAAGCCAAGGGGCTCGAGTGCTCAATCAAACGATTCCACAAGTTGTTACACGTTTGGCAGATAAATTAGAGGTTCGTCATCAAGTGGGTAAAGGTGCTGTTGAAAATGTGACCGCACTTTATGGTGAACATGCAGATTCGGTCAAAATTACAGAATTTATTGATGATATGGCAGAAGCCTACGCTTGGGCGGATGTGGTGATTTGTCGTTCTGGTGCCTTAACAGTATGCGAATTAGCAGCAGTGGGAACGCCTGCGATTTTTGTACCATTCCAGCATAAAGATCAACAACAATATTTAAATGCGAAATATCTTGCCGATGTAGGTGCAGCAAAAATTGTTCAGCAAAATGAATTAAATGCGGATGTGTTAGTCGATTTCTTAGAAAACACAGATCGTGAAACTTTGCTAGCGATGGCGATTAAAGCAAAAGAAATGTCAGCACCATTGGCGGCTAAACGTGTAGCTGATGTCATCGTAGATAATGCGAAATAAGAACAGAGAAGTTAAGGGGAGTAAATAAACCCTTAACCTAAAAGTGCGGTTAAAAATAAAGGTGAAATAATATGAAACATATTTCGGATGAAATTAGAAAGATTATTCCTGAGATGCGTCGGGTTCAAAAAATTCATTTCATTGGTATCGGCGGCGCCGGTATGAGTGGGATTGCCGAAATTTTATTAAATGAAGGTTATGATATCTCTGGTTCCGATATTGCAGATGGTGCCGTGACTCAGCGTCTTGCTCAAGCTGGTGCAAAAATTTTCATTGGTCACCAAGCGGAAAATGTGCAAGGGGCAAGTGTCGTTGTTGTATCAAGCGCGATCCATGAAGATAATCCAGAATTAATTGCCGCTAAACAAAATCGTATTCCCGTGATTCAGCGAGCACAAATGTTAGCTGAAATTATGCGTTTCCGTCATGGTATTGCAGTAGCTGGTACCCATGGTAAAACCACAACGACAGCCATGATTTCGATGATTTATACTCAAGCGAAACTGGATCCAACTTTCGTTAATGGTGGTTTAGTTAAATCTGCCGGTAAAAACGCACATTTAGGTGCAAGCCGTTATTTAATCGCAGAAGCAGATGAAAGTGATACATCTTTCTTACACTTGCAGCCAATGGTTTCTGTGGTGACTAATATTGAACCGGATCATATGGATACGTACGGTGGTGATTTTGAAAAGATGAAAGCCACCTATGTAAAATTCTTACATAACTTGCCGTTCTATGGCTTAGCGGTGATGTGTGCAGATGATGCAGTGTTAATGGAACTTGTTCCGCAAGTTGGACGTCAAGTCTTAACCTATGGTTTCAGTGAACATGCTGACTATCGTATCGAAGATTATGAACAAACCGGTTTCCAAGGTCATTACACCGTAGTTTGCCCGAGTGGTGAACGCATCAATGTATTATTGAATGTGCCAGGTAAACACAATGCGTTAAATGCGACGGCAGCACTTGCTGTGGCAAAAGAAGAAGGCATTGGCAATGAAGCGATTTTAGAAGCGCTTGCTGATTTCCAAGGGGCAGGCAGACGTTTCGACCAATTAGGCGAGTTTATCCGTCCAAATGGTAAAGTACGCTTAGTGGATGATTATGGTCATCACCCAACAGAAGTTGATGTAACAATTAAAGCAGCACGTGAAGGCTGGGGAGATAAACGTATTGTCATGATCTTCCAGCCTCACCGTTATTCACGTACTCGAGATTTATTTGATGAATTTGTGCAAGTATTATCCCAAGTGGATGCATTGATTATGTTAGATGTGTATGCAGCAGGTGAAGCGCCAATTGTCGGTGCAGATAGTAAAGCACTTTGTCGTTCTATTCGTAATCTAGGAAAAGTCGATCCAATTTTAGTTTCTGATACGGAACAACTTGGCGATGTGTTAGATCAAATTATTCAAGATGGCGATTTAATTCTTGCTCAAGGCGCGGGAAGTGTAAGCAAAATTTCTCGTGGTTTAGCAGAACGTTGGAAAGCATAAATACATCGAAAAATAACTGCACTTTTGATGAAAAATAAAAGAAAACAGGATAAAACAATGAATTTAAAACAAGAAAAAATTGCTGTGTTGTTAGGTGGCACATCGGCTGAACGTGAAGTGTCTCTTAATTCTGGTGCCGCTGTGTTAAACGCCTTAGTAAGCCAAGGTTATAATGCACACGGTATCGATCCTAAAGAATATCATGTCGCGAATTTAAAAGCAGATGGTTTTGATCGCGTTTTTAACATTCTACATGGTCGTGGTGGTGAAGACGGCACCATGCAAGGTTTATTAGAACAAATCGGGTTGTCTTACACTGGTTGTGGCGTGATGGCTTCAGCATTAACCATGGATAAAATGCGTACCAAAATGTTGTGGAAAGCTTTTGGTTTACCTGTTGCTGATATGGAGATTGTGACCAAAGAAAACGCTCACGAACTAAACCCACAAGCCGTGGTCGAAAAATTAGGTTTACCTTTAATGGTTAAGCCATCTCTGGAGGGGTCAAGTGTCGGTTTAACGAAAGTAAAAGCAGTCGAAGAATTAAAAAGTGCGGTTGATTATGCGCTTAAATTTGATAACACCATTTTGATTGAAGAATGGTTAGCGGGTGATGAATTAACTGTGCCTGTTTTAGGTGGCGAAGTATTGCCTGCTGTTCGCATTGTGCCAGAAGGTGAGTTTTATGATTATGATGCGAAATATATTTCAGATAACACTCAATATTTTTGTCCTGCCGGTCTTTCAGCTGAACGAGAGCAAGAATTAGCGAAATTAGTTAAACGTGCTTATGACGTTGTGGGTTGTCGTGGCTGGAGCCGAATTGATGTGATGACTGATGCACAAGGTAATTTCCGTTTAGTCGAAGTAAATACAAACCCTGGCATGACAAGTCACAGTTTATTCCCTAAATCTGCATCAACAGTCGGCATTTCATTTGAACAACTCGTCGTGAAAATTTTGGAGTTGAGTGCGTAATGAATGTAATTAAGCGCAAAAATACACCGCCAACGCAATTTGGTCGCTCATCTAATGGAGAAGGTAAATTCCGTTTTATGCTGCAGATTAAACTTGCTTTGGTGTTACTTTGTGCGGGGCTAGGGTATTTTGTTTATTCAAACTGGCAAAGTTGGCTAGAAAGCTTAGACGGTGATAGAAAAATTACTGCCTATGCATTAGTGGGCCAAAATGAATTTACCACTTATCCGGATGTGCAAGACGTATTGCTTAAAATGGGTTCACTTAAGGGCTTCTGGGGACAGGACGTTAAGCAAATTCAAGAGCAGCTTGAAACAATTCCTTGGGTAAAAGGTGCGGTAGTTCGTAAAATTTGGCCAAATCGTTTAAGTATCTGGTTATCAGAATATCAGCCAGTCGCCATTTGGAACAAAACAGAGTTCGTTACAAAAGACGGAACAGTTTTCCAATTGCCGATGGATAAGCTAAAAGAAAAAGCTTTACCTTATTTGGGTGGTCCGGATTATCAAAGCTTGAAAGTATTAGAGGCTTGGAATCAAATTTTTGCTGATTTTAAAGCGAAAAATTTGGTGGTTAAAGGTGTGACAATTGATGATCGTGGTGCGTGGCAAGTTACGCTAGATAATGATATAGTATTGAAGCTTGGGCGCGGAGATTGGAAACCAAAATTAGATCGATTTGTAACGATTTATCCACAAATTGAAGTGCCTGAAGGTAAACGAATTGATTATGTAGATTTGCGCTATGCATCTGCATCAGCGGCGGTTGGATTGACAGAGAAATAAAAATAATTTATTGGGTGTAATAAGAAAATGGCAAAAGAGTTGGAACCGAAAGTAATTGTAGGTCTTGAAGTTGGTACATCAAAAGTTGTTGCTGTCGTTGGGGAAGTGCTTCCTGATGGTGTAGTAAATGTACTTGGCGTGGGCAGTTGTCCATCAAAAGGGATTGATCGTGGCAGTATTACTGATTTAGATGCCGTTGTTAATTCTATCCAACGTGCCATTGAAGCTGCTGAATCAATGGCTGATTGCCAAATTATGAGCGTGACACTTGCGATTACAGGTGAACATATTCAAAGCCTGAATGAGAGCGGTTTTGTTGCTATTTCTGAAAATGAAGTAACTCAAGATGAAATTGATGATGCTTTACATACAGCGAGCTCAGTGAAATTACCTGAGGGTCTTTCTTTATTACACATCATTCCACAAGAATATGCCGTAGATAAACAAGTTAATATTAAAAATCCATTAGGTTTACAAGGTGTTCGTTTAAAAGCAAATGTACACTTAATTGCGTGTCACCAAGACTGGCAGAATAACTTGAAAAAAGCAGTTGAGCGTTGTGGATTACAAGTTGATAAAGTTGTGTTCTCCGGCTTTGCAGCAACACATTCTGTTTTAACTGAAGATGAAAAAGATCTCGGTGTTTGCTTAGTTGATTTCGGTGCAGGCACCATGAATATGATGGTTTACACCAATGGCTCATTGCGTTTCAGCAAGGTTATTCCTTATGCAGGAAATATTGTAACGAACGATATTGCTCATGCATGTACCGTTTCTCGTGCAGAGGCAGAGCGCATTAAAGTGAATTATGCGAGTGCATTATACCCGGCACGTTTACATGGTGATAAGAAAATTGAAGTGGCAAGTATTGGTGGTCGAGCACCACGAGCGTTAACAAAAAGTGATTTATCTTTAATCACTTCAGCAAGATATATTGAACTATTAGGCGTTGTTAAGGACGAATTAGATAAGCTCAAAGCAGATTTAGAAACCAAACATATTAAATTTGAATTAATTGCGGGTGTTGTTATCACCGGTGGTGGTGCACAGATTGAAGACTTAAAAGATTGTGCCTCAAGTGTATTTGGTTGCCAGGTACGTATTGGTAGTCCATTAAATATTACGGGGTTAACAGATTATGTGAATCGCCCACAATATTCAACTGTGGTGGGATTATTACAATACCATCATCAAAATAGTGATAATGATCCTGTAGATAGTAACTATGGTGATGAAGGTGTTGGTAGAAAATTCTGGAAAGGCCTTAAAAATATTTTCAACAAAGTGAAATCAGAATTTTGATCATTTTGGCTTTTTCATTTACAATAGAAAAAATTTAACTTTTATTAATGTGCTAGCAGAGTATTAGCAGTAACGGAGAACAGCAAATGTTATACCCAGAGTATGGTGATTTTGAAGAGCAAACAGGTGCACTGATTAAGGTTGTCGGTGTCGGTGGAGGCGGCGGTAACGCAGTTAACCACATGGTTGCTAACATGGTGCAACAAGAATTCAATGGTAATTTCTTGGGCGAAAGTGCAATTGATAGCGATGAGCACGGTAAGATTGTATTCTATGCGGTGAATACCGATGCACAAGCATT
>CBCSVJ010000015.1:0-11110 GCA_965143545.1 uncultured Haemophilus sp.
GCGTCAGTCTGGCCTGATTGAAGGGACAAAAGCGATTATTGATGAGCGTAAGTTGGGTTACGATGTGTGTTGCTTTATTGGCATTATTTTGAAAAGTGCAAAAGATTATGAAAAAGTGATTAAAAAGCTAGACACCTTTGATGAAGTGGTGGAAGCCTATTACACCACGGGTAACTATTCGATTTTTATTAAAGTGATGACACATACTATTGCTGAATTACATTCCGTGCTGGCAACTAAAATTCAGCTAATTGATGAAATTCAATCGACGGAAACCTTGATTTCTATGCAAAATCCTATTTTACGAGACATTAAACCTTAAATGTCATCGAAACAATAAAGGCGTGTATTTAACACGCCTTTTGTTTTTCAATTAACGATAACGATCGAGGAATTTGTAATAGAGTACGCCGATCTTGGTGGCTAAGTTTTTAAGATATTTTCCACCGTAAAACGAAGGGACTTTCAACCCTTCAAAAATTCTCAAACGTTCGTCATTACCTAAAATTGCTTCTGCAATAATGCGTCCTGCAAGTCCAGTGAGAGCGACACCGTGTCCAGAATAACCTTGTGCAAAGTAAATATGCGGTGAAATACGACCAAAATGCGGGCTTGCGTTCATTGTCATATCAATTGGCCCTGCCCAGCCATAGTCAATTTTGACATTTTCTAACTGTGGGAAAACATGCAACATATTGCCACGCATAATTTGCACCATATCTTTTTCTGAGCTTGAGTCACTACCAAATAACAAACGGTTATCCGCACTCAAGCGATAGTAATCGAGCAAGATATTGTTATCGCAAACAGACATGCCATTATTGATCACGGAATCAGCCGTGGCTTGATCTAAGGGTTCGGTCGCAATAATAAAGCTCTCAACTGGCAAAATTTTACGATTAATACCGCGATGAATAGATTTCGGTAGTGCATCGATATAAGCGTTGGTGGCTAAAATAACGTCTTGAGAAATGACCGCACTTTTATCGGTTTTGACTTCAATGCAGCCTGATTTTTCCACTAAATCCACAACAGGCGATTGTTCATAAATCTGCACGCCTAAATCCAAGCAAGCTTTTGCTAAGCCTAAGCAATAGTTTAATGGGTGTAAGTGGCCTGAATTGCTATCGTATAAACCACCCACATAAATATCACTGCCTAAATGTTGTTTCAGTTTGGCTTTATCCCAAAGTTGCATCTTGTCATAGCCAAAAGTTGCGTGGCTGGCTTTTTCCATTTCAATGAGATCGTCCATTCGACGTTCATTTAACGCCAATGTGGCATAGCCTTTTTTCCAATCACATTGAATACCATATTTCGCAATGCGTTCATCAATAATATCAATGGCTTCTAGCGACATATCCCAAAGTTTTTTCGCTTTATCAAAGCCCATTTGAGCAATATATTCATCAATGCCTTCTTCAAAACCGTTGATAGCTTGGCCGCCACTTCTGCCGGATGCGCCAAATCCCACTCTTGCACCTTCTAACACAATGACTTTCTTGCCTTTTTCTGCTAATTCAAGGGCTGCAGATAAACCGAAGAAACCCGCACCAATAACACAAACATCCGCTTCTTCTTGCTGAGTGAGAGGCGGCAGTTCAAAGGTTTGGTTTCGGCTGTCGAAATAATAAGATTTGATATGTTCTTGATGAGCGAATTCGAGCATGATTGATGCCTAATTTATTAACATAAAATTGAAATTGAGGGAATCTTACCCTGATGGGAAAATATGTCAAACCTTTTGCTAAAAAGGTGCTATACTCCCCCAAGTTTATACAAGTAAACGATTACTTAAGGTTTATTTTGATTGTCCTGAGGAGGTCAATAAATTGAAAAAAAATGCTGTTCAATACATCAAATCACTTTGTCTTTCTGCCGTTGCATTTGCTGCAACTTCTGCTGCATTTGCTGCTGAAAAACTTTATGTTTACAACTGGACTGACTATGTGCCATCCAATTTGGTTGCAGAATTTACCAAAGAAACCGGCATTGAAGTGATTTATTCTACGTTTGAAAGTAATGAAGAAATGTATGCTAAATTGAAACTGACCTCCAGTACAGGCAGTGGTTATGATTTAGTTTTCCCATCAAGCTATTACGTCAATAAAATGGCGAAAGAAGACATGTTACAAGAGCTTGATCACAGCAAATTAAGTAATTTTAAACAAATTCCGGCAAACTTATTAAACAAGGAATTTGACCCAAATAACAAATATTCTCTGCCTTATGTTTATGGCTTAACCGGTATCGGTGTGAATGCGGATGATATTGATCCAAGCAAAATCACAAGCTGGGCTGACTTATGGAACCCTGAATACAAAGGTAAAGTATTATTAACCAGTGATGCGCGTGAAGTGTTCCACATTGCATTACTTTTAGATGGTAAATCACCAAACACCACGAATGAAGAAGATATTAAAGCGGCTTATGAGCGCCTAGTGAAATTGTTACCAAATGTGGTGACATTTAACTCTGACTCGCCAGAAGTGCCGTTTGTTCAAGGTGAAGCCTCTATCGGGATGTTATGGAATGGTTCGGCTTATTTAGCCCACAAAGAAAATCCAAGTATCCAATTTGTGTATCCAAAAGAAGGCGCGATTTTCTGGATGGATAACTACGCGATTCCAAAAGGTGCGAAAAATACAGAGGGCGCTTATAAATTTATCGACTTCTTACTTCGTCCTGAAAATGCGAAATTAGTGGTTGAAAAAATGGGCTTCTCTATGCCAAATGAAGGCGTGAAAGCGTTACTTTCACCTGAAATGGCGAATAACCCAACCTTGTTCCCGTCTGCTGAAAACATTGAAAAAGGCATTATGCAAGGCGATGTGGGGGAAGCCGTGGACATTTACGAAAAATATTGGCATAAATTACAAACCTATTAATCAACTATTGATGAAAAGTGCGGTGAGTTTGACCGCACTTTTTCTTTGTAACGGATGACAAATGAGTTTTCTTGAGCGACTTTTTCACGCAATCTTGTTTGAAACCACGGTTGTGTTGCTTTCCGTCTTCGCTTTGTATTTCTTTACAAAAGAAAGTGTTTCTATTCTCTTTGGGTCCATGGTACTGGTTTCCTTAACCGCCATGCTATGGAACCTCGTTTTTAATTATTTTCTTGATAAAGTCTTTACGGGGCCGCGAGAAAAGCGAGGCGTCATATTTCGTACTTTACATGCCATTTCATTTGAAGGTGGTTTGCTTATTTTCACTGTGCCGATCATTGCTTACTTTTTAAAAGTGGATTGGATTACAGCTTTTATGATGGATTTCAGTTTAACGGTGATGGTGACAGTTTATACCTTTATTTTTAATTGGGTGTATGATCACGCACGATTGCTATTTATTAAGCGTGAATGATGAAACGGAAATAGTAAAAAAAGAATAAAAAGTGCGGTCAAAACCTCTAGTGTTTTTGACCGCACTTTAATTTTTTAAGAGCATTATAAAGCCCTTTTATTTCTTAAAGTTTTTCTACTAACTCAATGGCTGCACCGATGTAGGTGGCAGGGGTAAGTTGTTGTAAACGTGCTTTTTCATCAGCTGGAATATCCAGTTTTTCGATGAATTCACGCATTGCTTTTTCATCAACGCGTTTACCACGAGTGAGTTCTTTTAATTTTTCGTATGGTTTTTCAATACCATAGCGACGCATCACCGTTTGAATTGGCTCAGCTAAAACTTCCCAGTTGTGGTTGAGTTCATCACGGAGATGTTGTTCGTTCACTTCTAATTTGCTGATACCTTTACGCGTTGCAGCATACGCAATTAAACAATAACCTAAACCCACACCTAAGTTACGTAATACAGTAGAGTCCGTTAGGTCACGTTGCCAGCGAGAAATCGGTAATTTTTGAGCAAGGTGAGTCATCACGGCATTGGCTAAACCTAAGTTACCTTCTGAGTTTTCGAAGTCGATAGGATTTACTTTATGCGGCATGGTGGATGAACCAATTTCACCCGCAATAGTGCGCTGTTTAAAGTGATTTAATGCAATGTAGCCCCATAAGTCACGGTCGAAGTCGATGATGATGGTATTAAAACGTACCGCGGCATCAAAGTATTCAGCAATGTAATCATGTGGTTCAATTTGAGTGGTATACGGGTTCCAATCTAAACCTAATGAGGTGACAAATTCTTCACTAAATTTATGCCAGTTGATAGTTGGATAAGCCGATAAATGCGCATTGTAGTTACCTACTGCACCGTTAATTTTACCCAAGATTTCATTTTGTTGGAGTTGTTTGAATTGGCGTTTTAAACGGTAAACCACGTTCGCCATTTCTTTACCCACAGTACTTGGTGAGGCAGGTTGGCCGTGTGTACGAGAAAGTAATGGAATGGTTTTATATTCGTTCGCTAAACGGGTAATTTCATCAATCAGTTTTTGCCATTCAGGTAAGATCACTTCTTCACGCGCCGTTTTTAACATCAAGGCATGAGAAAGGTTGTTAATGTCTTCCGAGGTACAGGCAAAGTGAATAAATTCAGAGACTTTCGCTAATTCTGGTAAAGCTTCACTTTTTTCTTTTAAGAAATACTCAACCGCTTTGACGTCATGATTCGTGGTGCGCTCAATGTCTTTGATACGTTCAGCATCTTGAAGACTGAATTCTTCCACAATTTTATTAAGGTAATCGTTTGCTTCTTTAGACAAAGAAGAAACTTCTTGGATTTCAGCGGTCGCCGCCAATTTTTGTAACCAACGTACTTCCACGGTGACACGGAATTTGAGCAAGCCAAATTCACTGAAAATACCACGTAATGCGGTGGCTTTATCTTGATAACGACCGTCAATCGGGGAAAGAGCGGTTAATGCGGAAAGTTGCATAAGAGTTCTCCAAGGATTAATTTAAAGTTAAGTAGAGTTGTCGTGCCGCTTGCACTAATTTTTTACGATGAAACAACAGTTGCCATTTGCTGCCGCCGACTTGACGCCACAAAACGGCAGAACGAATGCCGGCAAGTAAACACGCACGAATTTTGTCTTGCACGCTTTGTTGCTGTAAATGATATGCCGAACCAATAATGTGGATGCGTTTGCCTAAAGGGCTAATCGTATCGACATAAATGTTTGCCATGATAGAAAACATCTCATCATCAAATTGATTATCGTGATAAGCAAGTTGTTCCGGTAAACGAGCAATACGGCGGCCAAGTTCTTGTTTGATTTCAGGTTGTTTGTTTAATTTGCTCTCTAACGCTAACAAGCTGCCCCAATAATTTAATAAATTTTTGTCATTTAATTGGGTGAGTTGCTCGATAAGTGTGTTTAATCCCACTTTAAGATGTTGAACATCACCGCCAAATACGGCTAATGTATCTTCGGGTTGAGTAATGAGAAGAGAATGAATGGTTGTTTGGAATGCATCTTGGTTATCAACTTCGCCTTTTTGAGCTAATTGACTGATTAATAAGACTGATTGACAAACACCGGCAAGTGCCAGAGCCATATCATTATAATTTTTCATTGGGATTATAAATTGTAAGCTGCAGAAATTTTTGGCGTAATATAGCATTTTTACACATTGTTTTGAACTCAATCATTAAAAAACGCCCTATCTTTTGTTATCATAGCGCCAATTCAGTTTACAGAATAAAAGGATAACCAATGACAAAACCAATTGTATTCAGTGGCGTGCAGCCTTCCGGCGAATTAACTATCGGGAATTATTTAGGTGCACTTCGCAACTGGGTGAAAATGCAAGAAGATTATGAGTGTATTTTCTGTGTGGTGGATTTACATGCCATCACTGTACGTCAAGATCCTGTAGCACTTCGCAAGGCAACTCTTGATGTGCTCGCCCTTTACTTGGCTTGTGGCATTGATCCGAATAAAAGCACGATCTTCGTGCAATCTCATGTACCAGAACATACTCAATTAAGCTGGGTATTAAACTGCTACACCTATTTTGGTGAGATGAGTCGTATGACTCAATTTAAAGATAAATCAGCACGTTATGCCGAAAATATTAACGTGGGTTTATTTGATTATCCGGTTTTAATGGCAGCAGATATCTTACTTTACCAAGCGAAAAGCGTGCCGGTAGGGGATGACCAAAAACAACATTTAGAAATCACCCGTGATATTGCCGCTCGTTTTAATGCGCTTTATGGTGATATTTTCACGATTCCTGAAATCTTCTTAGGCAAAGCCGGTGCGCGTATTATGTCTTTGCAAGATCCTGATAAAAAAATGTCTAAATCAGATGATAACCGTAATAATGTGGTGACTTTGCTTGAAGATCCAAAATCGGTGGCGAAAAAAATCAAACGCGCGGTAACAGACTCTGATGAACCACCTGTTGTACGTTATGACGTGAAAAACAAAGCGGGTGTGTCTAACTTATTAGATATTCTTTCTGCGGTAACGGATAAATCTGTGGCAGACCTTGAAAAAGAATTTGAAGGTAAAATGTACGGTCACTTAAAAACAGCGGTGGCTGACGAAGTGTCAAACTTACTTGCGGGTTTACAAGAACGTTTCTATCAATATCGTAATGATGAAGCACTTTTAGACGAGATTTTGCGTCAAGGTGCAGAAAAAGCCCGTGCAAGAGCGAAAGAAACCCTTGCCAAAGTGTACGAAGCCGTCGGCTTTGTTGCTGCAAAATAATTTTAAACTTAATAAGCCGTGTTATATCACGGCTTTTTTAGATAAGGAGAAAAAGATGGCCATTCAAACTGAAAAACCAATTGAATGCGTAGGCTGTAATACTTTCGATATGAAATCATTGTTTGATAACAGCGATTGTAGTTTCTCTATCGAACAGTTTTACGCGACTCGTCAAGATGCAGAAGGCGCATTGGAATATTTCACATTAAAAGCACGTGATGTAGAAAGTGAATCTTGCCAAATTCAATCTGAAATTCAACAGGTTGAAGAGGGATATGTTCTTAAAGCGGTTTTCACATTCTGCTGCCAAGCAGAATTAGTGATTTTCCAAATGAAGCTTGTGTAAGTGATAACTTACTCTAGAAAAAGCGCTATTTGTGACCGCACTTTCTGATATTTATGTTCCCCTGCATCGTATTATTCCTTTTTCTAATGTAGAAGGGCAGGGGAATCGTACCAGTATTTTCTTACAAGGTTGTAAGTTAAACTGCCTTTATTGCCATAATCCAGAAACTATTCCGCGTTATGCGGAAGGGGCGCATCAAGTCAGTTTGCAGTATTTGTATGAGCAGGTGATGGATGCAGTTCCTTTCATTCGAGGCGTAACAGTTTCTGGCGGTGAACCCACCATTCATCATAAAAAGCTCGTTCCATTGTTTCAAAAACTACGTGAGGAAGGACTAACTTGCTATTTAGATAGCAGTGGTTTCTTTGAATTTGACGCAATTCGTCCCTTAATTGATGTCACAGACAAATTTCTCTTTGATTTGAAAGGAGAAGGACTTGGCTTACAACGTTTGTGCTTTGATAGACAAAATCGCCAAGGCATCGTCCCTCAAAACATCATCCCTACTCACCAGCATATCAAGCAAGAAAACTTAGATCGCAATTTAAAGAACTTGGCGCAATTATTACCATTCAATAAAGTGGAAGAAGTGCGGTTAGTTTATGTGGCAAATTTTTTTGATGCAGAAAAGTTGGTGGAAAAGGTTGCGTCCTTATTGAAAGACTATCCGGATGTTTTGTTCAAAATTATCCGAATGCACACAAAAGGTGCACGAGATGCCGAAGGACTCACGCCTTATGTCCCAACTGTTGAACAGACTCAAACACTTGAAAACTATGCGAAATCTTGTGGTCTGACCAAAATTGTGACCATTTTATAAGCAAACATATCGAAAAGTAGCAAAAATATTCCGACTTTTTATCGAAAAACAAGTAGAATAGGACAATTTTATTCACTTACTTATCTAACCAACCTAGGGGAAAAAAATGGGTATTTTAGGTAGCGTTTTAGGCATTGTCGTATTACTGGTCATTGCCGTATTATTTTCAAATAATCGTAAGGCGATTAATTTACGTACTGTATTAGGGGCTTTGGCGATCCAAATCGGATTTGCGGCCCTTATTTTGTATGTGCCGTTTGGTCGTGATGCATTACAAGCGACAGCAAATGGTGTATCAAATGTTATCGCTTATGGTAATGAAGGGATTAATTTCGTCTTTGGTGGCTTAGCAGATCCTTCAAATGCCGGCTTTATCTTTGCGGTTAAAGTGTTACCAATCATCGTCTTTTTCTCTGGTTTAATTTCAGTGCTTTACTATCTCGGTATCATGCAAGTCGTCATCAAAGTGATCGGTGGTGCATTGCAAGCTGCGTTAGGTACATCTAAAGCAGAATCGATGTCTGCAGCAGCGAATATCTTCGTTGGTCAAACTGAAGCGCCTTTAGTCGTTCGTCCTTACATTAAAAATATGACCCAATCTGAATTGTTCGCTATTATGGCGGGTGGTACAGCTTCTATCGCGGGTTCAGTCATGGCGGGTTATGCAGGAATGGGCGTGCCGTTGACTTACTTAATCGCGGCATCTTTCATGGCTGCACCAGCGGGTTTATTATTTGCGAAAATTTTATTCCCACAAACTGAACAATTTAACGATAAACAACCTGAAACGGATGATAGCGAAAAACCGACTAACGTGCTTGAAGCAATGGCTGGTGGTGCGAGTGCCGGTATGCAATTAGCGTTAAACGTTGGTGCGATGTTAATCGCATTCGTGGGTTTAATCGCTTTAATTAACGGTATCTTAGGTGGCGTAGGCGGCTGGTTCGGTTACGGTGATTTAACGTTACAATCAATCTTTGGGTGGATCTTCAAACCATTAGCGTACCTAATTGGTGTATCTTGGGATGAATCTGCAATCGCTGGTCAAATGATTGGTATGAAATTAGCCGTAAATGAATTCGTGGGTTACTTAGAGTTCGCGAAATACTTACAACCAGATACAGCAGTTGTATTAAGTGAAAAAACTAAAGCCATCATTACTTTCGCATTATGTGGTTTTGCTAACTTCAGCTCTATCGCAATCTTAATCGGCGGTATCGGTGGTATGGCACCAAATCGTCGTGGTGATGTGGCTCGCTTAGGTTTAAAAGCAGTTGTAGCGGGTACATTAGCTAACTTAATGAGTGCGACTATCGCAGGTTTATTCATCGAGTTAAGCGGCGTAGCAATGTAATTAAAATGTGGTGAATTTTGACCGCACTTTATCTCTCAACACCACGAATCATTCGTGGTGTTGTACTTTAAAGCAAGCGAAAACGTTTGCTTAAATGACTTTTTATTTATCAACAAGAGGAAAAAACAATGACTCCACATATTAACGCTCCTGAAGGCGCATTTGCAGATGTTGTATTAATGCCAGGTGATCCGCTTCGTGCAAAATACATTGCAGAGACATTCTTAGAAGATGCGAAAGAAGTGACCAATGTTCGCAATATGTTGGGTTATACCGGTACTTATAAAGGTCGTCGTATCTCTGTTATGGGTCACGGTATGGGTATCCCATCTTGCTCAATTTATGCGAAAGAATTAATTACTGAATACGGCGTGAAAAAAATCATCCGTGTTGGTTCTTGTGGAGCCGTACGTATGGACGTTAAAGTACGTGATGTTATCATCGGCCTTGGCGCATGTACTGATTCAAAAGTAAACCGTATCCGTTTCAAAGATAACGATTTTGCTGCAATTGCTGATTTTGATATGGCACAAGCAGCGGTTCAAGCTTCGAAAGAAAAAGGTAAGCAAGTTCGCGTAGGGAATCTTTTCTCTGCAGACCTATTCTACACGCCAGATTTCGAAATGTTTGATGTGATGGAAAAATACGGCATCTTAGGCGTAGAAATGGAAGCGGCTGGTATCTATGGTGTAGCAGCAGAATATGGTGCAAAAGCACTTTGTATCTGTACTGTTTCAGACCATATTCGTACACACGAACAAACTACAGCAGAAGAACGTCAATTAACTTTCAATGATATGATTGAAATTGCGTTAGAGTCTGTATTAATTGGTGATAAAGCATAATTTATCCGATTGATAGAATAAAAAAGAGCGGTCAAATTGACCGCTCTTTTTTTTGAACCAACTTTCTTAAGTTTATTATGCATAAATCTTATTTGATTTATTTCCTTAGAGATAGTAAGGAAATGTATTTTGTTATTTTGATTATGTATTAGAGATGATTTTTAACTTTTATTATTCTTATTAACCATTGTTTTATTGAGGGTATTTTATTTTTTTCTTTTGGTTTCTTGATTTTTATTTCTATTTTTTCTCTATCTTTTCTTTTTATGTTGATAAAATCTGACTGATTTGCTAAAGTATTATGTGAGATATTTTTAGTGATTGTCTTGTTTATTATTCGTTTTTTAATTCTAGTGAATGTCGTACTCAATGACTGGCTTTATATAACGGTATTTTATTAACTTCATATTTAAGGTGAACTATGCATATTCAAAACAAAAACACCTCTTTGGGTGGTGGGGCATTAAAGGTTAAATTAACCACTCTAACTTGTATCCTTGTGGGGGTATTTTCCACATCAGCTCAAGCCGAAGATCTCTACGGTTGTCACAACACTTCTCTTATTAAGGTTGAAAACGCAAATGGTTGTTCAGCTTCAGTTGGTTTAAATCAAAAAAATGACGGTGCTGTTTTTGGTGGATATGCAAATGGCACAGCAAATAAGAACCGTGTAAATATAGGGCATGGTGCGAATGTGACATCAAGCGTTGATGGTGGTTTTACGAGCGAAAAAGAAGCGAATCATAATGAAGTGGTAATTGGGAATAATGTTCAAATCGGTACGGGAAGAAATGGAGGTGGTGTTCGGGGCGGTACATCAATCGAATCTCATTCAGATTTTAATGCTGTTCGTATTGGTACAAATACCACTGTTATTGGTAGTGTGATTGGCGGCTCAGGGGGCTCTGACAATAAAGCTGTTGCGAATAACGTGAGTGCATCGAGTAATAGTGTGCATATTGGTGACCTTTCTAATATCACTTCTTCGGTAAGTGGTGGTAGTGGATGAAAAACTTCTTCTTTTAATGAAGTGGTTATTGGTAATGGCGTTAAAGTCGGTCGTGAAGTTTCACTCACTAATGCTGGTATTGTTGAGGGGGGCGGGGCTTCTGTGAAGTCTGATTTC
>CBCSVJ010000016.1:0-10665 GCA_965143545.1 uncultured Haemophilus sp.
TATGGCGAGTCACTTCTAAAATCTCGACGCCTTCTAATTGAAATTGGCTAAAATCAGGCGTTTCTTTCCCCGGCATTTGCAAACAAAACCATTGTTCTGTAATGCCATGACGATCTTTCAAACCGGCATACCCCATATTTCGATCAGAAATACCCGCAAACTTGGCAAGTTTTTCGCCCACAAACAATGTATTGCAATCCGTTTTACGGATTTTTACCGCCACAAATTCGCCTTCGCCTGACATTTCATAGCCCAGATCTTCTTTCACAATAAAATCAGCGAACGCTTGCTTTAAAAGTGCGGTTGTTTTTGGCGGTGTTTTTAAGGTGAAATAAGGGAGATGTTTGACCATTTTTTTCGTTCTAAAATAAGAAAGCCCAACTTTTTTCGCTGCAATAAATAGCGTGATCAGCTGGGCATGTTAAGCACAATTTATTCGCGCAGAATTTTAACCTTTCCTCCCCCTCAAGGCAAACTGAAATGAGCATAAATTTTTAGCGACATTTTCATCTTTATCCCCTACAATGACCGCACTTTTTCTGACAAAAGGAATGCCTTATGACGAACTTTAACGAACTCCAAGAAGAAACCCGTGAAATCATTACGGATTTATTAAATGACGGCAGCGATCCGGATGCGCTTTATATTATCGAACATCACATCGCCCATTATGATTTTGATACTTTAGAAAAAATTGCCGTAGATGCTTTCAAAGCAGGCTATGAAGTGTCAGAAGCGGAAGAATTTGAAGATGAAAGTGGCAAGGTGATTTTCTGCTTTGACATCATCAGTGAAGTAGAATTAAAGCCCGAAATTATCGATGCACAACAAAAAGAAATTTTACCATTAGTGGAAAAATACAAAGGCATTTATGATGGCTGGGGCACGTATTTTGAAGATCCGAATGCGGAAGATGATGAATACGGCGATGACGGCGAATTTTTTGACGATGAAGATGTCGAAGACGACAACGAACGTTTACATTAATAATAACAAAGGGCGTGTTAAACCGCCCTTAATTTTTATCTTACCCAAATAGGAATGAAAAAATGAAACTCAAAGCGCTTTCTTTAGCATTACTTGCCTTGCCTATCACTTCTTTTGCAGCAGAGCCCGTATCTCATCAGCCAACGGATGTCAGCTTTAGTGTTGAAGCTGAAAAAGAGGTAGAACGCGATTTATTGCAAGTCTCCCTTTTTTACCAAGCGGAAGGCAATGATTTATCCGCGCTCAATAAAACCATGGCAGAAAAAATGAATAAAGCCATTGAGCTAGCAAAAGCACAAAGTGCGGTTGAAATTAAAGACAATTCTCGTAACACATGGATTCGCTATGACAATAAAGGCAAACAGCAAGGTTGGATTGCGCGTGCAGAATTAACTTTGGAAAGTAAAGATTCTCAAGCGTTATCAACCTTAGTACATGAATTAGATGGCGTATTAGCCATTGATCGCGTAAGTGCCTCTGTTTCACGTGAGAAATTAAGTAGTTTAGAAAATGAATTAACCAAAGAGGCTTTAGCAAAAGTTAAAGATAAAGCCCTATTAATTCAAGAATCTTTGCAGATGAAAGGTTATCACACCCAAAGCCTTGACGTGTCTTCTGCCAATGATTCCGCGAATGATTTCCGCCCTTATGCTGCAGGGGCAATGATGGCAAAAAGTTTCTCTTACTCAGATGAAAAAGATGAAACTTACACTCAAAGTGGCAAAGAGAAAATTAAAGTCAGTGTGAATGCGCGAATTGCATTGCTTAAAGAATAATTTTCTATACAATGAATGACGATTTTTTTAATAAGGAAAACACTATGAAAATAGCAAAAAATACGGTTGTGAGTATCGCTTACCAAGTACGTACTCAAGACGGTGTATTAGTTGATGAAGCACCAGCAAATCAACCATTAGAATATTTACAAGGCCATAATAACTTAATCATTGGTCTTGAAAATGCCTTAGAAGGTAAAGAAGTTGGCGACAAATTTGAAGTGCGTGTTCAACCTGAAGAAGGCTACGGCGAATACAATGAAAACATGGTTCAACGTGTACCAAAAGATGTATTCCAAGGCGTAGATGAAGTCGTTGTTGGTATGCGTTTCTTAGCTGACACAGATATTGGTCCAGTTCCTGTTGTGATCACAGAAGTGGATGGCGATGAAGTGGTAGTTGATGGTAACCACATGTTAGCGGGTCAAGAATTACACTTCACTGTGGAAGGTGTTGGTACTCGTGAAGCAACATTAGAAGAAATTGCTCACGGTCACGTACATGGCGCACATGATCACCACCATCATGATGACGAAGATGGTCACAGTTGTGGTTGCGGCAGTCACGGTCATCACCACCATGATCACGATCATGGACACGGCGGTTGCTGTGGCGGTGGTCATAAACACGATCATGATCACGGACACGGTCATGGCGGCTGTGGTTGTGGCGGTCACTAATCTTCATTTAAGAGATAAAAAAAGTGCGGTTATTTTTAACCGCACTTTTTCTTTATCTAAACTTTCATTACAGAATGAATCGACTTAAATCTTCATTCTCGATCACTTCGCCTAATGCCTCAATCACATAGGTCGCATCAATATTCACGGTTTGTCCGTTCATATCGCTCGCATCAAATGAGATTTTATCCATTAAACGCTCCATAACGGTATGTAAACGTCTTGCACCGATATTCTCTGTTTTCTCATTCACACGGAAAGCAGCTTCAGCAATTTTCTTAATGGCATCTTGTGTAAATTCAATGCTCACGCCTTCTGTCGCCATAAGCGCTTTATATTGTTCTGTTAAAGAGGCATTTGGCTCAGTTAGAATACGCTCAAAATCCTCTGCCGTTAATGCAGACAATTCGACACGAATCGGTAAACGACCTTGCAATTCTGGGATTAAATCCGATGGACGCGCCACTTGGAATGCACCTGATGCAATAAAGAGAATATGATCGGTTTTCACCATCCCGTGTTTCGTATTAACTGTTGAACCTTCCACTAATGGCAATAAGTCACGTTGCACACCTTCACGAGAAACATCTGCGCCACTGTATTCACCTTTTTTACAGATCTTGTCGATCTCATCAATAAACACGATACCGTTTTGCTCAACTGCATCGATAGCTTTTTGTTTCAATTCCTCTGGATTGATCAATTTGGCTGCTTCATCATCAATTAAGGTTTTTAACGCATCCTTAATTTTCATTTTGCGTTTTTTGGTTTTATCCGAACCTAAACTTTGGAACATGGATTGCAACTGATTGGTCATTTCTTCCATACCTGGAGGCGCCATGATTTCTACGCCCATTGACACGCCCGCAGACACATCAATTTCGATTTCTTTATCGTCTAATTGACCTTCACGTAATTTTTTACGGAACGCTTGGCGAGTACTGCTATTAGTATCGTGGTTTTCCACTTCACCCCATTGATTTTTTGGTGGTGGTAGTAATGCATCTAAAATACGATCTTCCGCCGCATCTTCTGCTTTCGCACGATTTTTCGCAATTTCTTGTTGGCGAACTAATTTCATCGCACTGTCCGTTAAATCACGGATAATGGAATCTACTTCTTTCCCCACATAGCCCACTTCGGTGAACTTGGTTGCTTCCACTTTAATGAAAGGTGCATTGGCTAATTTTGCAAGACGACGCGCAATCTCGGTTTTACCCACACCTGTTGGTCCAATCATTAAAATATTTTTAGGGGTAACTTCATGGCGAAGTGGCTCTTGCAACTGCATTCTTCTCCAACGGTTACGCAACGCGATCGCAACCGCTCTTTTCGCCTCTTTTTGGCCGATAATATGTTGATCTAATTCGGAAACAATTTCACGAGGGGTCATTTCAGACATAATTTTTCCTTATTTATTCGGTAATTCTTCGATAGTGAAATTCGTATTGGTGAACACGCAAATATCACCCGCAATTTTTAAAGATTTTTCTACAATTTCACGAGCTGATAAATCGGTATTTTCTACCATCGCACGGGCTGCCGATAATGCATAATTACCGCCTGAACCAATGGCTAAAATCTGATCGGCTTCTGGCTGCACCACATCACCAATACCGGTAATGATTAAACTTTCTTTTTCATCCGCCACAATCAGCATCGCTTCTAACTTGCGTAACGCACGATCGGTTCGCCAATCTTTGGCTAATTCCACCGCAGCTTTTAACAAATGTCCTTGATGCATTTCTAATTTACGCTCAAATAATTCAAATAAGGTGAACGCATCGGCTGTACCACCTGCGAAACCGGCTAAAACTTTGCCATTATATAAACGGCGCACTTTACGGGCATTCCCTTTCATCACTGTGTTGCCTAATGAAACCTGTCCATCGCCCCCAACAACCACTTGGCCATTACGACGTACGCTTACAATTGTTGTCATTCTTTTAATCCTTCTTTTAAGAAAAGTTACTCGTTATATGGCGATCGATTCCACCAAATTCAAGGGAAAATTTTTCTTTGATGCTTTATTAAACAACCATTTCAAAAAAATGTGACAAAGATCACTTTTTTAAATAGCAAACGATTGCTATTATTTCACACCCATATTTTAAAGGGATATGATTTGTTACAAGTAAAACAAACTACTTAATGAGGAAAACATGAAAAATTTACTTAAACTTTCTGCCATTGCAATTTTAGCGGCAAGCGCAGTCTCTACTTTTGCATCAAACAAAGAACCTTACACTGAACAAGGTACGAATGCTCGTGAAATGACAGAGCAAAAACCGATTCACTGGATCTCTGTTGAACAATTAAAAAAAGAATTGGAAGGCAAAGCACCAATTAATGTGAGCTTCGACATTGACGACACTGTACTTTTCAGTAGTCCTTGTTTCTATCACGGCCAAGAAAAATACTCCCCAGGTAAAAATGATTACTTAAAAAATCAAGATTTCTGGAATGAAGTCAATGCGGGTTGTGACCAATATTCTATTCCAAAACAAATTGCGGTAGATTTAATTAATATGCACCAAGCACGTGGTGACCAAATTTATTTCATTACCGGTCGTACAGCAGGCGATAAAGATGGTGTGACACCAGTGCTACAAAAAGCCTTTAATATTAAGGACATGCATCCTGTAGAATTCATGGGTGGTCGCAAGCTTCCAACTAAATATAACAAAACACCGGGTATTATCGAGCACAAAGTGAGTATTCACTATGGTGATAGCGATGACGATATCCTAGCCGCAAAAGAAGCAGGTATTCGTGGTATTCGTTTAATGCGTGCAGCAAACTCCACTTACCAACCAATGCCAACCCTTGGTGGCTACGGCGAAGAAGTATTGATTAACTCAAACTACTAATCTTTATAAAAAAGTGCGGTTATTTTTGACCGCACTTTTCTTACCTAATTAACAATCTTAATTTTTAAAAAGTTTCTGGGAATATGCTAAAATTTTTCCGTTTCCAGGAGCCTATTTATGTCAGAACTCACGTCTAATCAATATTTAATCATCATTGCCGTGCTGGTTTTTATCAGCATTGTGATGCTTTTTTTATTAAGCCGCAGTAAACGAGATACGCAAGAATTACAACAAGATCTCAATAAAACTATCGAAGATTACAATCAATTAGCTGAGCGTTTTGATTCTTTAAGTGCGGTCAAAAATCAATTAGAACAACAAGCCGTTAAAGCGCAAACTCATGCAGAAGGTTTGCAAACTCGCCTTAATGAACGTGATGAAAAAATCCAATATTTAGAAAAAGAATTAGATGAAGAACAGCTCCGACACGATCAAATTGGCGGGCAAATCACCGCATTAAAAGAACGTTTTGGGATAGCATCTGCACAAGCCGAAAGCTTGCAAGGTCAATTACAACAAGCTCAGGAAAATCTACTTAGAAAAGAACAAGAGCAGCAAAAAACGCAGGAAAAATTGACCGCACTTTCACAGGAATTAACGGAATTAAAAACCACACTTTCTGAAAAAGAAAAACATTTTGCTGAACAGCAACAGCATATTGAACAATCCAAACAACAGCTTGGCGTAGAATTCCAAAATCTGGCCAACCGCATTTTGGAAGAAAAAAGCCAATCCTTTAATCAAACCAATCAGACGGCATTGGAAACCTTATTGAAGCCTTTCCGTGAACAAATCGAAGGCTTTCAAAAACGAGTCAATGAAATCCATTCGGAATCAGTAAAAGGCAATGCGGGTTTAGAAGCGGAAATCAAAAAGGTGTTGGAAATTGGCTTAAACATGTCGAAAGAAGCCAATAATTTAACCTCTGCACTAAAAGGTGAAAAGAAAACCTTAGGCAACTGGGGAGAAGTACAACTTGAGCGCGCACTTCAGTTGGCTGGTTTAATTGAGAACGTGCATTACAGTGCACAGGTCCATTTTAAAGATGAGCAAGGCGGACGAAACTATCCTGATTTTGTACTGAATCTGCCCGATGAGAAAAATATCATCATTGATAGCAAAATGTCATTGAATGCTTACGAAAGTGCGGTCAATTCTGAGGATGAATTCGAACGTGAGCGTTTACTAAGGGAGCATATTAAAGCGTTGAAAAATCACATTGATGACTTGCACCGCAAGGATTACAGCAATTTGATTGGCATGCGTAGCCCTAATTTTGTCTTGATGTTCATCGCTGTGGAACCCGCTTATATTGAAGCCTTAAAATTAGACCCAAGTCTGTTTAACTATGGCTACGAGAAAAATGTCATTATGGTGTCGCACACGACCTTAATGCCAATTTTACGCACGGTGGCAAATTTATGGCGTATCGAACGAGGTAATGCTGAGGCTAAAGAAATCGCAGAAAAAGCAGGCGAAATTTACAACCAGATTTGCTTGGTAGCAGAACGCTTGAGCAAACTAGGCAACACCCTTTCCACAGTGAGCAATCAATACAACAGCACCGTTACTGCCCTAGTGGGGCAACAAGGTTTAGTGGGAAAAGTGGAGCGCTTTAAAGACTTGTCAGCGAAAGCTAACAAGAGCATGCCAAACGTTGAATTGCTCAATAATGACGTGGATTTAACGCGCCTATCCCTTATCACTACCGAGAATGAGGTAAAATAAAAAACATCGGTTGAATTTTTCTTTAAAAGCGGCTATTTTCTTGCCGCTTTTTTATTTGAATTTTTATTTGTGGGGAATTTTATGGCGACAGAACAAAAAGAAATCACGGATCCATGTGCAAAATATAACGAACAAACCAGTTTTCTAAGCAAAACGATTTTTGCAAGTCGTTGGTTACAAGTGCCTATTTATTTAGGTTTAATTGTCGTGCAAGGCATCTATGCCTACAAGTTTATGAAAAACTTGTGGTATCTCATCACCAATGTTAATGAAATGGATGCGGACACCATTATGCTCGCCGTCCTCAATCTCATTGATGTGGTGATGATTGCAAACTTATTGGTGATGGTGACATTAGGCGGATACGAGATTTTTGTTTCAAAACTTCGTACAAAAAACCATCCTGATCAACCTGAATGGATGAGTCATGTGAATGCAACCGTACTGAAAGTGAAACTTTCTATGTCAATTATCAGCATTTCGTCTATTCACTTATTGCAAACCTTTGTGAATGCCTCAAAAATTTCTGAAAAAACGATTATGTGGGAAGTGATTATTCATTTTTCTTTCTTGATTTCAGCGATTGCAATGGCTTATACCGACAAAATCCTATACAGTACAAGTCATAAAAATCATTAATACACAAAGTGCGGTCAAATTCGACCGCACTTTTATTTTCTAGAACTCATCTTGGTGTTTAAATTTCAATAAATCTCGACGTTCTTTTTTATTTGGACGACGATCAGGATGTGGCATCGAAAGGGCATTATTTTTTCTCGCCCACACCATTTCTTCCCGTTTTTTCACACTCTGCGCCGTTTCTTGGTAAAGCAATTGTGCTTCAGGGGCGCCACGACGTTGATCGCTCAAAGCTATCACTTCAATTTCTTTTTCATCGCTGCCTTGGCGAAGTTTAATCATCGCCCCAATTTCTACATTTTTACTCACTTTAGCACGCTGACCATTGTAATGGACTTTTCCCCCTTCAATCATCGCTTTCGCAATGCTACGGGTTTTATAAAAACGCGCCGCCCAAAGCCATTTATCTAATCGTACTTCGTTATTTTCAGCCATAACTCTTCCTATTTCTCTCACTTTGCGTATGATGAGCCAATGACAAGATAATAGGGCTAATATCATGAAAAAACAACTTCCACACATTCTCTCCCTTTCTACGGTAGCAAAATCCCGTTTGTTTGAAATTCAAGCTGTCGAACTCAAATTCTCCAATGGAATTGACCGCACTTATGAACGATTCCGCCCTTTCAATCGAGATTCTGTGATGGTAATTGCGATTGATGGTAAAGATTTACTTCTTGTTCGTGAATATGCAGTCGGAACAGAACAATATGAGTTAGGCTTTGTAAAAGGTGGAATGGATATGGGGGAAACGCCCGAACAAAGTGCCAATCGAGAATTACAGGAAGAAATTGGCTTCGGCGCAAAAACATGGACATTTTTACGTACCATGAAAATCAATCCACAAATTATGGGACATAAAATGCACGTGTTATTAGGTGAAGATCTGTATCCAAATCAACTAGAAGGCGATGAGCCTGAACCATTAGAAATCGTGCGTTATCCTTTATCGCAACTTGATACGCTTTTAGTCAGTGATGAATTTAATGAAGCCAGAAACCTAGCTGCACTTTATTCTTTACGAGATTTTTTGAAAAAACGTAAATAAATCGAATAAATTTAGATAAATTCTAATCGCAAGCGATTAACTTTAAATAAAACTTGCATAAATATTCTTTTTTTGAGAATGTATCGCCATTTTTCAAAATAAACAGGAAAATTTATGTCGCATGATAATTTAAAAGAATTGACCTTCCGAGGAATGTTCCTTGGCGCGTTAATTACAGTGATCTTCACTGCATCTAACGTTTATTTAGGTCTTAAAGTGGGGATGACATTTGCCTCCTCTATTCCAGCTGCCGTTATCTCTATGGCTGTTTTAAAATTCTTCAAGGATTCCAGTATTTTAGAAAATAACATGGTACAAACCCAAGCTTCATCAGCGGGGACGTTATCTTCTGTTATTTTCGTGCTTCCTGGCCTATTAATGATGGGTTACTGGCAAGAATTCCCATTCTGGCAAACGGTGCTTATTTGTGCCGCTGGTGGTACATTGGGCGTACTATTTACCATTCCATTACGTCGTGCAATGGTAGTGAATAGTGACTTACCTTACCCTGAAGGTGTGGCTGCTGCTGAAATCTTAAAAGCAGGCAATAATGACGAAAGCGACAGTGGTGTAAAAGATATTGCTTACGGCGGTATTTTTGCGGGAACCGTTGCATTCTTAACCAACGCATTACGTGTCATGTCTGATAGCGCGAGCGCATGGTTCTCTAACGGTAAAGCCATTTTCCAATTACCAATGGGCTTCTCTCTTGCCTTAGTGGGTGCCGGTTATTTAATTGGTATCGTGGGCGGTCTTGCCATGTTATTCGGTACATTCCTCGCTTGGGGTGTTGCAGTGCCTTATTTCACCGCAACAGGTGATATGCCAACTGATGCTTCTATTGTTAGTTATGCCATGGCTGAATGGAAAACGAAAGTTCGCTTTATCGGTGTAGGTACTATCGGTATTGCAGCGATTTGGACATTATTAATCCTGTTCAAACCAATGATTGAAGGGATGGTTCATTCTTTCCGTATGTTAAAAGGCTCACAAGCTGAATCAGAACATCGTATTGATATCGACTTATCACCAAAAACCATCATTTACATTTTATTGGCGACAGTCGTGTTAATCGTGATTTCTTTATATCACTTCGTTGCCGCAGCACCAATTTCTGCTGAGCTTGCCGTGTTATTAGTGGTCGTTTGTACGCTACTTGCGGTGTTAATCGGCTTCTTCGTTGCAGCTGCTTCTGGTTATATGGCAGGACTTGTGGGTTCATCTTCGAGTCCAATTTCCGGTATCGGGATTATTTCTGTTATCGTGATTTCACTTGTTTTGGTGACCATTGGTAAAAGCAGTGGTTTATTTGAAACTGCTGATGGTCAAAAATTCTTAACCGCATTGACCTTATTCACGGCATCTATCGTTTTAACCACCGCGACTATT
Source organism: uncultured Haemophilus sp. (assembly GCA_965143545.1). Classification (GTDB taxonomy): domain Bacteria; phylum Pseudomonadota; class Gammaproteobacteria; order Enterobacterales; family Pasteurellaceae; genus Haemophilus_D. Next base: position 10,118 of record CBCSVJ010000016.1, read on the forward strand.
TCAAACGATAACTTACAAGACTTAAAAACCGGTCTTTTAGTTGAAGCGACCCCTTGGAGACAGCAGGTTGCATTGATTATCGGTTGTTTCGTTGGTGCATTAGTCATTGCACCGGTATTAGAAATTCTATACCACGCTTATGGTTTCACTGGCGCATTACCACGCCCAGACATGGATCCTGCACAAGCGCTTTCAGCACCACAAGCAACCCTTATGACTACCATTTCACAAGGTATTTTCACCAACCATTTAGAATGGACTTACATTTTAACTGGTGTAGGTTTAGGTATTGTGTTGATTATTGTGGATGCATTCATGCGTAAAACCAGTGACAGCCGCTTCGCCTTACCGGTATTAGCGGTGGGGATTGGTATCTACCTTCCACCATCAATCAATATGCCGGTTGTCGTCGGTGCGGTAATGGCATGGTTTATCACTCGTCATATTAAAAACTATGCAAAACGCACTAATGATGCTGAAGTGGAGAAAAAAGCAGAACGTTTTGGCACACTTTTCGCTGCAGGTTTAATTGTGGGTGAAAGCTTGAT
>CBCSVJ010000017.1:0-10543 GCA_965143545.1 uncultured Haemophilus sp.
CAGGTTATTTACCTTTTGTTGTCGGTTAAAATGAGCGAAAAAAAGACCGCACTTTTAAGGTGCGGTCTCTTTTATTTGTTTTCATATAAATGTGTCACTAACTGACCATTCAAATATTCGCCAATATACACTTGCTCAACTGTTAGGTTCTGTTTTTCTAACTCGGCTTTAACCCAGTCTTCATCATGATCAATAATGTCTAAAATATCACCATCTAATTGTCCATCAACAATTAATGGATAACGTAAGTTATCATCGCCGTATTGAATAATCGAGAGTTGCCCATTTTGTTCGAATACCGCACGTTTAACCGTTTTGATTTCATAAATACCGGCAGCACGTAACTTAAACATGAGGTCATTAGCAGTAATACTGTGTTTCATACATTCAGCGGTTTTAACCTTACCGTTTGAAATCACCCAAACAGGTTTACCATCAATCAAAGATTTAACTAATTTGTTATGATTTTTGATAAAACGGAGGGTAAAAACCAATAATGTCCAAAGCACGAGCACGAGAGAGAACTGGAATACCCCAATACTATCGCTATAAATCACACCACCAATAATGCCACCTAGCACATAGTTTTGTACCTGATCCATCGCGGAAGTCGGTGCAAGGTTACCTTTTCCCATTAAGTTAATTTGGAGTACCAGTCCAATAATACCCATGGCCAATTTCAAGCCTAATAATGTGTAGCCATCCATTATTTATCCTCCTTATCAATCACAGTAACATTAGGGTTTACTAAGTTAATTGGGGATAAGGTATACGCTGAAAAATCATTATTAAAATGGACTTCGAAATACTGATCCCGAATATTTAAAATCATGCCGTTCATTAATGTACGGCTATTGGTACGAATATCTTCTTTCTGTAAATTTTGACTATCTTTCACCGAATTTAAAAATGTCACCACGCTAGAGATATCAGCTGCATAGACTTCATTTTGCTCATATTGCTTATATTGCACACCGAGCAAGAAAATAATTAATAAAAGAAAGATAATACTGAGATCGCGATATTTGGTTTGTAACCGATGACGTAAATATAAGCTTGTCACCACAAGCAATGCACCTAACGAGACAAAAATGGCGATATATTTAAAATAACCTTCAAAAGACATCGCATTTTCTAAAAAAGCAAAAGAGAAAAAAGACATTTGTCATTCCTAATTTTAAAGAGAAAAACAGGTTACTACTGTAGCACAACGAAAACTGACTAGCTATTTTTATCACAGAAATTAAATTCGTTTTTCCGAAAAATCCCTTTTATAATGACCGCACTTTTGAAACAAAAAGAGAAAAATATGAAAGCAATTCAGCCTGAAGATCAGGGATATTGGCTGTTCACCAAAGGATCGACACTTTATTGGCAGGAAAATGATCTGCCTTTTGGAACAGCAAAGGAACTCGGCCTCACGACGCAAAAAGCGATGTTGCTCGGGAAATGGAAATCACAACCTTTATGGCTTGTGGCAGAAAATGATCAAGATGAACGAGAATACCTTTCCTTACGGAGTTTGTTGTCATTACCGACTGAAGATTTTCATTTATTAAGCCGAGGTGTGGAAATCAATCATTTTTTGAAAACTCACCAATTCTGCGGAAAATGCGGTCAAAAAGCGGAACAAACTCACGATGAGCTAGCGGTTCAATGCACAAGTTGTGGCTATCGTACTTACCCGGTTATTTGCCCTTCGATTATTGTCGCCGTTCGCCGTGGCACAGAGATTTTATTAGCCAACCATAAACGCCATTACACACCAGGCAAAGCCGGTATTTACACCACGCTAGCAGGTTTTGTGGAAGTAGGTGAAACCTTCGAAGATGCCGTTCGTCGCGAAGTGTTTGAAGAAACCGGCATTCGCATTAAAAATATTCGCTATTTCGGTAGCCAACCTTGGGCATTCCCAAATTCACAAATGGTGGGTTTTTTAGCTGATTACGACAGCGGGGACATTCAACTGCAAGAAACGGAACTGCATGATGCACAATGGTTTTCTAGCGCTGCCCCCTTGCCAGAATTACCGCCAACAGGTACTATCGCACTCAAATTAATTAATGCTACGCTTGAGCTTTGCAAAGCGGAATAAAATAAATAAAGGAAAGCCCATGTCTGAATTAAAAAATGATCGTTATTTAAAAGCCTTATTACGCGAACCAGTGGATATGACCCCCGTATGGATGATGCGCCAAGCGGGGCGCTATTTGCCTGAATATAAAGCAACGCGTGCAGAAGCGGGCGATTTTATGTCTCTTTGCCGCAATGCGGATTTAGCTTGCGAAGTCACCTTACAGCCACTTCGTCGCTATGCTTTAGACGCTGCCATTTTGTTCTCAGATATTTTAACTATTCCTGATGCAATGGGCTTAGGCTTAAGTTTTGGTGCTGGTGAAGGCCCGAAATTTGCTCATCCAATTAAAAATAAAAGTGCGGTCGAAAATTTACCGATTCCTGACCCTGAAGGCGAACTTCAATATGTGATGAATGCGGTGCGCACAATTCGTCGCGAACTAAAAGGCGAAGTGCCACTGATTGGTTTCTCTGGTAGCCCGTGGACACTGGCAACGTATATGGTTGAAGGTGGTAGCAGCAAAACCTTCAATAAAATCAAAAAAATGATGTATGCCGAACCGCAAACCTTGCATCTTTTATTAGATAAAGTGGCGGATTCCGTCATTTTATATTTAAACGCGCAAATCAAAGCCGGCGCACAAGCGGTGATGGTATTTGATACTTGGGGCGGAGTGTTAGGTCATCGTGAATATTTAGACTTCTCTCTACAATATATGCATAAAATCGTCGATGGTTTAATTCGTGAACATGATGGCCGTAAAGTGCCCGTGACTTTATTTACTAAAGGCGGCGGTTTATGGTTAGAAGCCATGGCTAATACAGGCTGTGATGCGCTAGGATTAGACTGGACAGTTAATTTGGCAGATGCAAAAGCGCGTGTAGGTCATAAAGTAGCGCTACAAGGCAATATGGATCCAAGCGTGTTATATGCACCTGCAGAGCGTATTGAGCAAGAAGTGCGGTCAATTTTAGCTGATTTTGGGCAAGGCAGTGGACATGTATTTAATTTAGGTCATGGTATTCACCAAGATGTGCCGGAAAGTGCGCCAAAAATCTTCGTGGATGCTATCCATGAGTTCTCTAAAGCCTATCATAAATAAGCGAGAAGAAAATGCGAAATCCGATTCACAAGCGTCTCGAAAATGTTGAAAGCTGGCAACATCTAACCTTTATGGCCTGCTTATGCGAACGCATGGCACCGAACTTTGCCCTGTTTTGTCAAATGACAGAACAGGAGCAAGCAGAAAAGACCTATCACAACATTTTAAACTTAGTGTGGGAATTTCTAACCGTTAAAGGGGCGAAAATCAATTTCGAAAACCAATTAGAGAAGCTCGAAGAAATTATTCCTAATGTGAATGATTACGACTTCTTTGGTGTGGTGCCCGCCCTCGATGCTTGTGAAGCGTTAGGTGAATTGTTGCATGCGATTATCGCGGGCGAGACACTTGAAAAAGCAATTCAAATCAGCCAAATTTCATTAGGCACGGTTTGTTCTTTGTTAGAAACACAAGAAGATCGAGATCTTTCTGAAACTGAACTGAAAAGCCGTGAAGAAATTGAAGAAGAACTTGACCTTCAATGGCAAATCTATCGCTTACTTAAAGACTGTGAAAAACGCGATGTAGACTTGATTTTATCCCTCCGAAACGAGATAAAGCAGGAGGGAATCTCCAATATTGGTATAAAAATTGAGCAATAACGTGAGATTTGTCACAATTTTTGCAAATCGGGCTTTTATTTCCCCCCAAGTTCGATTAGACTTGCCCAAGCCGTAGCAGTTAAAAGCTACGCTTATTTGAATAGAGTCAATTTTAATTTAACAGAAGGTACAAATTTATGAACAAAACAGATTTAATCGATGCAATTGCAAGTGCAGCTGAATTAAACAAAAAACAAGCTAAAGCTGCATTAGAAGCGACTTTAGCAGCTATCACTGGTAGCCTTAAAAAAGGTGAACCTGTTCAATTAATCGGTTTCGGTACATTCAAAGTAAACAAACGTGCTGCACGTACTGGCCGTAACCCACAAACTGGTGCTGAAATCAAAATCGCAGCATCTAAAGTTCCAGCATTCGTATCTGGTAAAGCATTAAAAGACGCAATCAAATAATTAGTCTTAAAACGAATTTTAATTGAACCCTGCTTTGTCAGGGTTTTTTGTTGCCTAAATTTTAACTTTACAATCATCATTTTGCCGATATAATTCCGAACCGAAACTTATTACGGGATATAAATAATGAAACGAAACATTCAACACCGAAATACCCAACAACGCAGACATGCCATCATGCAACTTCTGCAAGAACAAGGTGAAGTCAGTGTTGAACAACTCGTACAGTTATTTGACACCTCTGAAGTGACGATTCGAAAAGATCTCACTGCATTGGAAAGTAATGGTTTCCTTCTTCGAAAATATGGTGGCGCCATTTTAATGCCACAAGAAATCATCGAAGAAGAACAAGATGATGAACTTTCGCAACGAAAGTTAGTCTTAGCAAAGGCAGCTGCAGAACGTATTCGTGATCACAATCGAATTATTGTGGATAGTGGCAGCACAACCGCCGCATTGATTAAACAGCTTAATCGCAAGCAAGGCTTGGTTGTGATGACGAATTCGCTTTCGGTGGCCACAGCATTACGTTCACTCGAAAATGAACCGACACTCTTAATGACGGGAGGCACTTGGGACACGCGTTCTGAATCCTTCCAAGGCAATATTGCCGAACAAGTGCTACGTTCTTATGACTTTGACCAATTATTTATTGGTGCCGATGGCATTGATTTAGAACGTGGTACAACAACATTTAATGAGTTGGTTCGCTTAAGCCAAGTGATGGCTGAAGTATCTCGTGAAGTGATTGTAATGGTGGAATCACAAAAAATTGGCAGAAAAATGCCAAATGTGGAATTAACCTGGCAGCAAATTGATGTGCTGATTACCGATAACAAATTATCTCAGGCTGACAAAGAAGCCATAATGGCGCAAGGCGTAGAAGTAATTTGTGTGGATGTGGCATAAAATGCGGTCAGAAAAACAAGACTTTTAATTTTATTAAATAAGGAAAAACTATGTGTGGTATTGTTGGTGCGGTAGCACAACGTGATGTAGCAGAAATTTTAATTAATGGTTTACACCGCTTAGAGTATCGTGGTTACGACTCAGCGGGTGTTGCCGTTGTGGATCCAAACCATGAATTACACCGCGTACGCTGCTTGGGTAAAGTAAAAGCCCTTGATGAAGCTGCTGCTGTAAAACCATTAATCGGTGGTACAGGGATCGCTCACACCCGTTGGGCAACTCATGGTGAACCGTCTGAAGCTAATGCTCACCCGCATACTTCGGGCAACTTTGCTGTCGTCCATAACGGTATCATCGAAAATCACGAAGAATTACGTGAATTACTTAAATCACGTGGCTATGTGTTTAATTCTCAAACTGATACCGAAGTAATTGCTCACCTTGTTAATTGGGAAATGCGTACAGCCTCTACTCTGCTTGAAGCGGTACAAAAAACCGTAAAACAACTTACTGGTGCATACGGTATGGTGGTATTAGATCGCGAACATCCAGAACATTTAGTGGCTGCGCGTTCAGGCAGCCCATTAGTAATTGGTTTAGGAATTGGTGAAAACTTTCTGGCATCTGACCAACTCGCGTTATTAAGCGTGACTCGTCGTTTCATTTATTTAGAAGAGGGCGATATTGCAGAAATTACACGTCGTACCGTAGATATTTACGATGCGAATGGTCAAAAAGTAGAACGTGAAGTACACGAGTCTAACCTTGAAAATGATGCAGCCGAAAAAGGCAAATTCCGCCATTTCATGCAAAAAGAAATCTATGAGCAACCAAATGCATTAATCAACACTATGGAAGGTCGTATCCTTCACAATAACGTGATTGTTGATGCTATTGGTAATGGCGCAGCTGAAATTTTAGAAAAAGTTGAACACATTCAAATCGTGGCTTGTGGTACCTCATATAATGCAGGAATGACGGCTCGTTACTGGTTTGAAGCACTTGCTGGCGTGAGCTGTGATGTCGAAATCGCGTCTGAATTCCGCTACCGCAAATTTGTGACTCGCCCAAATAGCTTGTTAGTGACTATTTCTCAATCAGGTGAAACGGCGGATACCCTTGCAGCACTTCGTCTTGCAAAAGAAAAAGGTTACATGGCAGCATTAACGATCTGTAACGTATCAAGTTCATCTTTAGTACGCGAATCTGATCTTGCCTTCATGACACGTGCAGGCGTTGAAGTCGGTGTGGCATCAACCAAAGCGTTTACCACTCAGTTGGCCGCATTATTAATGTTAGTAACTGCAATTGGTAAAGTAAAAGGCAATATCTCAAACGAACAAGAAGTGGAAATTGTAAAAGCGTTACAATCACTTCCGGCTGAAGTTGAAAAAGCCCTTGCGTTTGATAAAGACATCGAAGCATTAGCAGAAGACTTCGCAGAGAAAAACCATGCGCTTTTCTTAGGTCGTGGTGAGTTCTACCCTATCGCAATGGAAGCTTCATTGAAATTAAAAGAAATTTCTTATATCCATGCTGAAGCTTATGCGGCAGGTGAATTAAAACACGGTCCATTAGCCTTAATCGATGCAGATATGCCGGTTATCGTCGTTGCACCAAACAATGAATTACTTGAAAAAGTGAAATCAAATATTGAAGAGGTACGTGCGCGTGGTGGTCAGCTTTATGTGTTCGCTGATAAAGAAGCAGGCTTCACACCAAGCGAAGGCATGAAAATTATCACTATGCCAAAAGTGAATGAAATTATTGCGCCAATTTTCTACACCGTTCCGATGCAATTATTGTCATACCATGTGGCATTAATTAAAGGAACTGACGTGGATCAACCTCGTAACTTAGCAAAATCGGTAACGGTAGAATAAAGTGCGGTTGAAAATTAGCACGTTTTAATACAAAAAAGCACAGGTTTAATCCTGTGCTTTTTGTTTAAATAAACCAATAACCGTTTTCTGTTACTTCCAGAATTGAAGCATAATCTTTTCGCCAATCGCCTAACACAATTCGCGTGTACCCTTTTTCCTGATGAATGGCTTCTCGATGCGTATGACCGTGAATTAATCGATTTACGCCAAATTCTTTTACGGTTTGTGCCGTAAACGCTAAATTCACATCCATGATATCCAGTGACTTATATTGCTTATCTTGTTTACTCTTCGTGCGAATTTTCTCTGCAATTTTTAACCGCACTTTTAATGGCAAGCATAAAAACAATCTTTGTCGCCATTTTTGATGCACCTTCCGGCGAAATTGTTGATATTTCACATCATCAATACATAAGGTATCACCATGACAAATTAAGGTTTTCACACCATAAAGATCAACACAATGATAGTCAGGCAATAACGTTAAACCACAATCTTGTGCAAATTTTTTCCCCACCAAGAAATCTCGATTACCATGAATGAAATAGCAGGCTATACCCTTTTCTGTCAGGTTTTTTATCAACTGTTTTACTTGTGAGATTAAAGGTGAAGTTTCATCGTCACCAATCCAAAAATCAAAAAGATCTCCCAAAATATAAACCGCTTGTGCTTCTTGTGCTTGGTTTTGCATAAAATCGTTAAAAAGTGCGGTAAATACTGGATGGGTTTCGCTTAAATGAAGATCTGCAATAAAATAAATGGGTTTCATAACTATTCCGTCATTTTTTTCATTAGATTAGCACACATTTTTGTGTAATTTGCTATACTTTCCAAAAATTTTAATTAGGTATTTTCTATGTTAAAAATCGCCAGAATTCTCATCGTGGCACTTTGTTGTATTTTAATTTGTGTGCTCGGTACGATCTATTCCTTTATTCGTTTTAAAAATCCAAGTAATGTGGGCGTTATGGCTCGCTGGTTTGGGCGTTTATACCCTTTATTTGGCTTAAAAGTAGAACACCGTTTTCCACAAAATAAAGAGAATATGCCGCGTTGTATTTACATCGGTAACCACCAAAATAATTTCGATATGGTAACCATCTCTTACATGGTACTCCCTCGCACAGTGAGTGTGGGTAAAAAAAGCCTAATTTGGATTCCTTTCTTCGGTATTTTATATTGGGTAACCGGCAATATTTTCTTAGATCGTGAAAATCGTTCTAAAGCACACAGCACCATGACTGAACTTGCTCGCCGTATCAACAAAGACAATCTGTCAATTTGGATGTTCCCTGAAGGTACACGTAGCCGTGGTCGTGGTTTATTGCCATTCAAAACCGGTGCATTCCATGCTGCAATTGCGGCTGGTGTACCAATCGTGCCAGTAGTATGTTCGACGACTCACAACAAAATTGATTTAAATCGTTGGGATAATGGTAAGGTGATTTGTGAAATGATGGAGCCAATTGATATTTCATCCTACACAAAAGACAATGTTCGCGAACTTGCTACTTACTGTCACGATTTGATGGAAAAACGCATCGCTGAACTCGATGCTGAAATTGCACAAGGAAAATAATATGTTGCGTCTTTCTCGTCGCCAATTATTAAAAACTACCGCAATTTCAACCGCACTTGCTGCCACACCTCAATCAGTATTAGCAGCATCCCGTGAAAAATTAACCATTCCTCCGTTGATGGAAGCAAAACGTGGTCGCCCAATTATTCTTAATATGGAAGAAACCGGCTACAAGTTAGACGGCTCCCATAGTGTCAGTGTATGGGGCTTTAACGGCAATTATCTTGGCCCCACTATTCGCATCAAATCGGGTTCCTTTGCAAAACTCAATTATCACAACAATTTGCCACAAAGCATTGCTCTCTCTATTCAAGGATTGCAAGCCAGTGGCGAATTATTCGGTGGTGCTGCAAAAGTCCTAAAAAAAGGGGAATCTTGGGCACCGATTATTCCAATAGACCAACCTGCCGCGACTTGCTGGTATCGTTCAGCAACCCTGGCTAACTCGGCTTATCAAACCTATCGTGGCATTGTAGGGATGTGGTTAATTGAAGATGATCAAAGCTTAAAATCACAACTTCCTCACAAATATGGTGTGGACGATATTCCATTAATCTTACAAGACATGGAATTTAACGGCGACGGATTACAATTATTTAAGCAAAATCAACCGCACTTTGTCGGCAATCGTCTTCTTGTTAATGGACAAGAAGCGCCTTATCTTGATGTCCCTCGCGGTTGGGTACGCTTACGTTTACTCAATGCTTCATTAGCAAGAGCCTATGATCTCCGTTTAGATAACGAACAAGACATGTTGCTCATTGCACGAGATTTAGGTTTTTTACCTCAAGGTAAAGCGATTAATTCTCTTATTCTTGCACCGGGAGAACGTGCCGAAGTGTTAATCAATTTAAGCGAAGGAGAAGGCATATCGCTCATCTCTGGGGCTAAACGTGGTTTCTTCGACAAAATCAAAAATGTGTTCAGCTCAGGTAATGATTTTGCAGATAACACCGTTTTAGAACTTCGTCCACAAGGTGAAATCTCTGCATTCAGTAAAAAAATGAATGAGCAATTAAATACTGATGCCACGGCTATGCTCGAAAGTAAAATCGTCCAAGAACGCACCTTTGAATTGGATGTAACGAATGGCTTAATCAATAAACAACGTTTTGATCCGCGTCGTGTTGATGTTTCGGCTAAAGCCGGCACCGTCGAACGTTGGATTATCAACAGCTCGCTGCCTGTGGGCTTCACCATTCAAGGCGCTAAATTTGTTATTGAAAGCCAAGATGATGTCAACGTTGATGTGTCCGAGCTAGCCTGGAAAGACACGGTTTGGGTGAAAAAGAAAGTACAAATTTTAGTAAAATTTGAACAACCTTCGTCAAATACTCATCCCTTCTTATTTGGCTCATCCAATTTAATGCTGGCAGATATGGGATGCCTTGGTATAATGATTGTTCAATAAAATAATGATATAAAAAGGAATCTAACATGAAAAAAATCTCAACATTTGCTTTAATTGCGACCTTATTCTCAACTGGCACATTTGCTGTAGCACCAGAATCAAAAGAAACAGCTAAAGATACTGCAAATGAGCCCACTATTTATCTCTCTGTGTTTGATAGAACTCAGGAGCCATCACCTGATTTAAATAAAAAAGAAACCTCTCGTTCCAATAAAACTGAGAAAGTTTGTTGGGTAGCAACGGGGAATTTTGGTAAAAAAGCAACGGTAAGTGAAACCTTTAAAGCTCAAGCCCAAAGTGAATTCACTAGTTCGATTGAGAATGCAAAAGTGGTGTCATCACCAAATAAAAAACTCCATACTATCACTTATACCAGACCAACATTAGAAAATGGTAAATACATGATGAACTGCTGGACATTCGACCGCCGAGATCCAATCGGCAAATATGTGCTGACTGTCAAAATCGGTAAACACGAATTTGAAAAACAAGTTTTCTACGTGACTGAGTAATTAAAAATACACAAAGAAACGACCGCACTTATATGTGTGCTGTTTTAAGACTAAAACA
>CBCSVJ010000018.1:0-10197 GCA_965143545.1 uncultured Haemophilus sp.
ATCGACCATGTGAGGCGCATTCAATTTTGGGGAACCATGTGTTAATGTGCTAGTACCAAATTTTACAACGATTGTTTTGCGATTTGCCGACATAGTTTGTCCTCAATAAAAAAATAGTAAATTGGCGTTAAATTAGCACTAAAATTAATAAAAATCACGAAAAAAACCATCTCAAATTCAGATTTTCTGAATAGCTATGATATAGTGCAAAAAAAGAAAATAGGATAGAAAATATGACATTAAGTTTGATCGTTGCGACAACAAAAAATAACGTCATCGGAAAAGATAATCAAATGCCTTGGCACTTACCTGCCGATTTAGCCTGGTTTCGTAAAAACACCACGGGCAAACCGGTAATTATGGGACGTAAAACCTTTGAAAGCATTGGTCGTCCACTGCCGAAACGCACCAATATCGTCCTTTCACGCACCCCTTACGAACATGAAGGTGTCATCTGGAAAGAGAATTTTGAAAGTGCGGTCGATTTTGTCAAAGAATTTGATGAAATTATGCTGATTGGCGGGGGCGAGTTATTTAAACAATATTTACCTAAAGCAGATAAACTATACCTCACGCAAATTCAAGCTGACATTGATGGAGATACCTTCTTCCCTGAAATTAATTGGGCTGAATGGAACATCGAGTTTGAAGAATATCGTCAAGCAGATGCAGATAATCCCTATGATTGTCGTTTTTTAATTTTACAGCGTAAAGCATAAAACATATCAAAACCATTCTAAAAAAAGTGCGGTCAAAACCCTAAAATGTTGACCGCACTTTTTTCCATCATCATCAAATCAACGATTCATCAAGCCATTTTTTCCTATAAATTCCCTATTTTTTGATCTGAGTCCCCTTTTGAAAACTGGCTTTGTAATATACTGGGATGATTTATTATCATTTAGAGGAGAAATATTATGGGTATCTTCAGTGTACCACCGGATCTACCGGTTACTAAAACCAAAGAAGAGATCGACAAAACTTATCGTTACTGGCGATTACATTTGATGATCACCAGCTATATCGGCTATGCCGTATTCTATTTTACTCGTAAAAGTTTTAACTTCGTCATGCCTGCTATGCTGACGGATCTTGGGCTACAAAAAGCCGATATTGGGATCATGGGTACTGCGTTTTATCTCACCTACGGTATATCCAAGTTCTTATCAGGTGTCCTTGGTGACCGTTCTAACCCTCGTTACTTTATGGGGATTGGTTTAATGATGACGGGTATCGTCAACATTCTATTCGGCATGAGTTCATCTGTCTTTATGTTTATCACCCTTTGGATGATCAACGCCTTTTTCCAAGGTTGGGGTTGGCCTCCATGTTCAAAAATCCTGAATACTTGGTACTCACGTAATGAACGTGGTTTATGGTGGGCGATCTGGAATACCTCACATAACTTAGGTGGTGCACTCATTCCAATTTTATCTGGTGCCGTTGCCCTTTATTGGGGATGGCGTTACGGTATGATCGTGCCAGGGATTATTGCCTGTGTCATCGGTTTTGCCCTTTGTTTCTTATTACGCGATCGCCCAACATCTATGGGACTTCCAACCGTAGGTGAATGGCGTAATGATATTGCTGAAAAAGAACATGAAAGTGAAGGTTTAGGTTTATCTAACTGGGAAATTCTTAAAATTTATGTGTTCAAAAACAGCATTATCTGGGCATTAGCATTTTCTTGGTGTTTTATTTATATCATCCGTACCGGTATCAATGACTGGGGTAACTTATATTTAACAGAAACCCACGGTTATGACTTACTTAAAGCGAACTCCGCCGTTTCTTTCTTTGAAATCGGTGGCTTCTTAGGCGCACTTTTTGCGGGCTGGGGTTCTGATAAATTCTTCAACGGAAACCGTACCCAAATGAACATCATTTATGTGTTAGGTATTATTTCAACATCCTTAGCATTATGGTTCATCCCAAGCGATAACTATTTTGTGATGTGTGGCTTATTCTTCCTGATGGGATTCTTTATCTTCGGTCCGCAATTCCTTATCGCAATGGCTGCGGCTGAAAACTCCCACAAACATGCTTCAGGTTCTTCTACCGGTTTCGTTAGTCTCTTCGCCTATATCGGTGCGGCAGCGGCAGGGGCCCCATTAGCGTGGATTATTCAATCTCTTCACTGGAACGGATTCTTTGGTAGCTTGTTTATTGTGTCTCTTGCTTGTGCATTATTACTCGTTTTCGTGTACTTCTTGCAACGTAAGAAAAATAAACTAAAAGCTTAATCTAAGCATATAAAAATCGGGCTAAAACAATCATTGTTTTAGCCCGATTTATTTTGTTTTAAATAACCTTTAAAAAATTATTCTAAGCGTTTAGCCATTTCTAACCAATCTGCTTTAAATTCACGACGCATATTGTTGATTGCATCAATAATATCATGGTGAACTAATTTTTCATTTTGAATACCCACACAGTAGCCACCTTTACCTTGTAGCAATATATCTACCGCATATACGCCCATACGTGAAGCTAAAATACGGTCAAAGGCACAAGGCGAACCACCACGTTGAATATGGCCTAATACGGTTGCACGGGTTTCATGACCTACACGAGCTTCAATTTCACGAGCAAGAGAATGCACGTCAGTGATTAACTCAGTAATCGCAATGATGGCGTGGCGTTTTCCACGAATAATACTGCGCTCAATTTGGCGAATTAATTCTTCGCGGTTAAATTCCATTTCAGATGCCACAATATATTCACAACCACCAGCAATACCTGCAGAAATAGTCAAGTCACTACAGTGATCAGTATCAATCGTGCCAGGAATACCCACACAAGGGAAACCATGTTCTTCCATGAGCAATTTCGCCCCCATATAAGAACCGTCACCACCGATAACGACTAAGGCATCAATACCATGTGAACGTAAAATTTCTGCACATTTTTCACGTACTGCTGGATCTTTAAATTCAGGGAAACGCGCAGAGCCTAAGAATGTACCGCCACGGTTAATAATATCGGATACACTATAACGGTTTAACTGTTTGATTTTATTGTTGTATAAACCTTGATAACCGTCATAAATCCCAAATACTTCAAGCCCTTCTGCAAGAGCTGCACGAACAACGCCACGAATGGCAGCATTCATACCTGGTGCATCACCACCACTGGTTAATACAGCAATTTTTTTAATCATATTTACCTACTTTGAACTCTAAGAATAATTGGCGTCAAGATTACACCATCCATTATTTCTGCTCTAGAAAAATTTTTAAAATTTACGTGGAATTTGATCTAGTATAAGTTTTAGTGATGGAAATAACTTTCACATTTCCAAGAAAGATCGGCTTTTTGTAATGTCTTGCTTTCTTTCGCCACCAAATACTTTTGTAAGTTTTTCACAATTTTTACTGTGTTTAAACGCTGAAATTTCTTACCTTGTTCCACTTTTTGGGAATATTGATATTGCACAAAGCCACAATGTGGCACATTTTTACCCTTAGCAATATCCACTTGCCAAGACGGATTTTGTTCTGTCGGAGCATAAATGACATAACCATTTAACTCTGTGGCGAGCTTTTTCGGATTCGTTGAATTTGCAAGAATTTTGAAATCTTTCACCCCTAAATTACGGTATACCTTCTCACGCAATGCTATGCGCTGCTCAATAGAACGGGATAAATCACGATCAAGCAACACTTCAATTTGAGACTGCCAATTTTCCAAGGTATCCGGCTCTGCAAGATAAACATAACGTGCAATCGTATCCAAATCTTGGCTTGCAGTAAGTTTATAGGTTTTGCCGTTATATTCAATTTTTTCAGGTGTTTGAAGCTGACTCACTTTTGCCGCACAACCTGAGAGTAAAAGTGCGGTCAATATAACCAGGATTTTATTCATTGATATCTCGCTTAAATACAAATTCTTTTTCAGTAGAGGATGTCGCATCAAACCAATAACCACCAAGGTCAAACTCTTTCAGTTGTTCAACACGTTCCAAACGATTTTGAATGATAAAACGACACATTAAACCACGGGCTTTTTTCGCATAAAAGCTGACCACTTTGTATTTACCATTCTTATTATCTAAGAAAACGGGCTTCACAATCTGTGCATCTAATTGGTTTTCTTTTACTGATTTATAGTATTCATCGGAAGCTAAATTGATCAACACACGATCGCCTTGCTCATCAAGTGCCTGTTGCACGGATTGAGTGATAATGTTACCCCAAAAAGCATAAAGATCTTTCCCTTTGGGATTCGCTAACTTCGTGCCCATTTCCAAACGGTAAGGTTGCATTAAATCAAGAGGTTTAAGTAAGCCATATAGGCCGGAAAGCATACGTAAATGACGTTGCGCGAATTGTATATCTTCATCAGATAAACTATCAGCATCCAAACCGGTGTAAACATCACCTTTGAATGCCCAAATGGCGGCACGTGAATTTTTTTCGTTGTGAAATTTTGTCCATTCAGCAAAGCGAGCCGCATTTAAGCCCGCAAGTTTATCGCTAATAGACATTAAGGAAGAAAGAGCTTGGGGAGATAATTGACGACATATTTCAATCAGTTGCTCACTATAATCCGTCAAGTGCGGTTGAGAAACAGGCAGATTTCTGACCGCACTTTCAAAATCTAAGGTTTTTGCCGGGGAAATAATGGCTAACATAGGTTCTCCTTTCTAAAACTGAACTGTATCTTAGCACAGGATTGCCTCCTCACTCTACCCCGTTTATGCTATCCGCTTATAGAGTCCATTCTCATTGACGATTAAGTCTTGTAATTCCAAATCTAATAACTGTACTAAAAGCAAATCCACCGGCAAATTCAATGAAATCGATAAATCATCAAGGCTTATTGGTGTATAACTGATATGTTGATAAAGTTCAGGATGACTTGGCTCCACAGCTGGCATTTTTGCTGTGAGCGGTTTAGCTATCGACTGATTGATTGGCGTATGTACTGGCGGCTGAAAAACAATGCTATGATTAAGGCTATCTAAAATATCTTTAATATTTTCTACCAACATCGCTCCTTGCTTAATCAGTTTATGGCAGCCTTGACTGTATTCACTTTGAATATTTCCTGGCAATGCAAAAATGTCGCGATTTTGTTCTAAGGCATAACGCGCTGTAATCAATGAACCGCTTTTCTCTGTGGCTTCAATCACTAACGTTCCCAATGAAAGCCCACTGATAATGCGATTACGACGAGGAAAATTTTCAGCAATCGGTGCTTGCGTAGGGATAAATTCAGAAACTAATGCCCCATTATTTTCGATAATTTGCTCGGCTAATCGGCGGTGTTTAGCAGGGTAAATGTGCGCTAATCCACTACCCAATACGGCAATAGTTTGTCCTTGAATATCCACCACCGCCTGATGACTAAATCCATCGATACCTAATGCAAGCCCACTCGTGACCGTCAATCCTGCGAGAGAAAGTTCTGTCGCAAAATATTTTGCCCAATATTCTCCATAAGCCGAACAATAACGGCTCCCAACCATGGCGATTTGCTGCGCAGAAAGTGCGGTCAAATTGCCTTTCACAAATAATAAAGGCGGAAAACCACTAATTTGTTTGAGTAAAAAAGGATACTCATCTGAAAAACAGTGAATTAAATGATGCCCTTCTTTTTCTGCCCAGTTCAAGGCGGGTTCAATGAATTTCATTTCTGGCTGAAACCAACGACGAATCTGCAAAGCATTCCAGCCCATTTGTTGAAATGCCACTTCATCATAATTTAATAAGTCTTCTATACTCACATGGGCCAAAATTTGTTGAATCCGCACACTGCCCAATTTGGGTACTTGCGACAATCGCAATAAAATCGATGCAAAATCGCTCATCTATCTCTCCTTTAAAAAGAGAATTATGGTGAGATTTGTCTCAAAAAATGAAAAGTTTGTCTTAATTCTGCGATTCAGATCGCAAAAAGAGAAAAAATTTTAGAAAAAATCTGCATACCAGAAACAAGGAATAAAACAGGACAAAAATGGCTTCTTAAAAGCTGTTTTTAGAGATTAATTCTAATTAACAATTTATATTCAGAGAAATAAACTTTTAAGATTATGTTGAGATATTCATTTTAGATATAAATCACTGATAAATGATTTGACAGCAAAATTTTTATCCGTAATATGAACAGCGTTTTACAGAATTTTTTACAGGATTATCTTTTTATGTACCAAGCTGTGTCTTTATCTCTCAACCTCCTGCTCTCACATTCTTTGTGCGGCTAAGTTGTGGATAAAAAAACACCTTTATGTAAAAAATCTATTATCAACCCGCACTTTTAAGATTGCGGGTTTTTTCGTTTTAAAATCACGGTAAAAATGACCGCACTTTGAGTGATAAAAGAAGGAAAATACTATGACAGATCGCGTTATTATTTTTGATACCACCTTGCGTGATGGCGAACAAGCGTTAAAAGCAAGCTTAACCGTTAAAGAGAAATTACAGATTGCTTTAGCTCTTGAACGTCTAGGCGTGGATGTGATGGAAGTCGGTTTTCCGGTTTCTTCTCAAGGTGATTTTGAATCTGTTCAAACCATTGCGCGCCATATCAAAAATAGTCGTGTTGCGGCACTTTCCCGTGCGGTAATTAAAGATATTGATGCTGCAGCTGAAGCCTTAAAAGTGGCAGAAGCATTTCGTATCCATACATTTATTGCAGTTTCAGCATTACACGTTGAAGCCAAATTAAAACGTACCTTTGACGATGTCGTTGAAATGGCTGTGGCAGCGGTAAAACGTGCACGTAACTACACCGATGATGTGGAGTTTTCTTGCGAAGATGCAGGCCGTACCGGTATCGACAATATTTGTCGTATTGTTGAAGCGGCAATTAATGCAGGTGCAACAACTGTAAATATTCCTGACACTGTTGGTTTCTGCTTACCTAATCAATTCGGCAATATTATTGCTGAAGTACGTAACCGCGTACCAAATATCGATAAAGCTGTGATTTCCGTACATTGCCACAATGACTTGGGTATGGCAACGGCTAACTCCTTAACCGCTGTACAAAATGGTGCACGCCAAATTGAATGTACTATCAACGGCATTGGTGAACGTGCGGGTAACACTTCACTTGAAGAAGTGGTGATGGCAATGAAAGTGCGCCAAGAATTCATGGGCGTGGATACACGTATCAACACACAAGAAATCCACCGTGTTAGCCAAATGGTGAGCCAACTTTGTAATATGCCAATCCAACCGAATAAAGCGATTGTAGGTTCAAATGCTTTCGCACATTCATCCGGTATTCACCAAGATGGTATGTTAAAAAACCAAAATACCTACGAAATCATGTCACCAGAAACTATCGGCTTGAAGAAAGAGAAATTAAACTTAACCGCACGTTCTGGTCGCGCAGCAGTAAAAGGCCACATGGCAGATATGGGCTACACAGAACAAGATTACGATTTAGACAAATTGTATGAAGCCTTCTTAAAATTAGCAGATAAAAAAGGCCAAGTGTTCGATTATGACTTGGAAGCGTTAGCATTTATCGACATGCAACAAGGTGATGAAGATCGTTTAGTATTAGATAAACTTTCGGCACACTCCACTAAAGAATATCCAGCAACCGCTTTTGTTCAAGTGGAATTGGATGGCAATAAATTAAGCACGTCGTCAATTGGTGGTAACGGCCCAGTCGATGCGGTTTACAATGCGATCTTGAACTTGACCGGCTTAGAGATCAAAATGTCTCACTATAATTTAACCGCGAAAGGCGAAGGTGCTGAAGCGTTAGGTCAGGTGGATATCGTGGTTGAACACGAAGGTCGTAAATTCCACGGTGTTGGTTTAGCGACAGACATCGTTGAGTCTTCTGCACTTGCTTTAGTTCACGCAATTAATGCCATTTATCGTGCACATAAAGTCGCTGATATTAAAAGCCACAAACATCATTAATCTATCCAATCTCCCCTTTACTTAAAGGGGAGAAAATATGAAAAAAATTAACCGCACTTTGGTGCGATTGAAATAGGAAAAATAATATGCAATCATACAACATCGCCGTTCTACCGGGAGACGGTATTGGTCCGGAAGTGATGGCTGAAGCCATTAAAGTATTAAACAAAGTCCAAGAAAAATTCGGTTTTAAACTTAACTTCAATGAATTTTATGTAGGTGGTGCCGCAATTGATCATTGTGGTTGCCCATTACCGGCAGAAACCTTAAAAGGTTGTGATGATGCTGATGCGATTTTGTTTGGCTCTGTAGGTGGCCCAAAATGGACAAATTTACCACCGGATCAACA
The DNA here is from genome assembly GCA_965143545.1 of uncultured Haemophilus sp. Classification (GTDB taxonomy): domain Bacteria; phylum Pseudomonadota; class Gammaproteobacteria; order Enterobacterales; family Pasteurellaceae; genus Haemophilus_D. The sequence continues at coordinate 8,233 of CBCSVJ010000018.1, forward strand.
ACCTGAACGCGGTGCATTATTACCATTGCGTAAACATTTCAAATTATTCTGCAATCTTCGTCCTGCAACCCTTTATAAAGGGCTCGAAAAATTCTGCCCATTACGTGCAGATATTGCAGCGAAAGGGTTTGATATGGTGGTTGTACGTGAATTAACAGGTGGGATTTATTTCGGTCAACCTAAAGGCCGTGAAGGTGAAGGTGCACAAACCAAAGCATTCGATACCGAAGTTTATTACAAATATGAAATCGAACGCATTGCACGTGCGGCTTTTGATGCGGCAATGAAACGTCGTAAACACGTGACTTCTGTGGATAAAGCTAACGTACTACAAGCCTCAATCTTATGGCGGGAAACTGTGACAGAAGTGGCAAAAGATTACCCTGAAGTCACTTTAGATCACATTTATATCGACAACGCGACTATGCAATTAATCAAAGCGCCTGAGTCTTTCGATGTGCTCCTCTGCTCTAACATTTTTGGCGATATTATTTCTGATGAAGCAGCGATGATCACGGGGTCTATGGGGATGTTGCCATCTGCAAGCCTCAATGAAGAAGGTTTCGGTTTATATGAACCGGCTGGCGGTTCTGCACCAGATATCGCAGGCAAAGGCATTGCTAACCCAATCGCACAAATTCTTTCTGCCGCGATGATGTTGCGTTACAGCTTCAACTTAAATGATGCCGCTGATGCAATTGAAAATGCCGTACAAAAAGTCTTAGCAAATGGTCACCGTACCGGTGATTTAGCCGATGATTCTGCCCCTGTTTCAACTGCAGAAATGGGTACATTGATTGCTGAAGCAATCTAATCGTAGGGTGGGCATTTTGTCCACCATTAACAAATTTAATAAAGGGGAGTAAGCGTCCCTAGAAAAAAGGAGATTATATGTTTATTGTTTCATTAACCTATATTCAACCTTTAGAGAAAATTGAAGAATTTCTAGCTGAACACAAAACATTTTTAGATAAGTTTTATCAACAAGGTAAGTTTCTAATGTCTGGGCGTAAAGAACCTAGAACTGGTGGAATCATTATTATGAATGCAAAAGATCTTGATGAAGTAAATCAAATTATTGAACAAGATCCATTTCACCAACACCAAATAGCAGATTATCAAGTGATAGAGTTCTATCCATCTAAAGTTGCGAATGGATTAGAAAAATACCAACAGACAATTTAAAACTTACTACTCTAACAAAGCCCCTAACGAATTGAGAAAAATTATGGCAAAAACTCTTTACGAAAAATTATTCGATGCCCACGTGGTATACGAAGCTGAAGGCGAAACGCCGATTTTGTATATTAACCGTCATTTAATCCATGAAGTGACTAGTCCACAAGCCTTTGACGGTTTACGTGTTGCAGGCCGCCAAGTACGCCAAGTGAGCAAAACTTTCGGTACCATGGATCACAGTATTTCTACCCAAGTACGTGATGTAAACAAACTTGAAGGCCAAGCGAAAATTCAAGTACTGGAACTTGAAAAAAACACGAAAGCGACCGGTATTCAATTATTCGACATGACCACAAAAGAACAAGGTATTGTGCATGTCATGGGGCCAGAACAAGGCTTAACTTTACCAGGTATGACTATCGTTTGTGGTGACTCCCATACTGCCACCCACGGTGCATTCGGAGCCTTGGCATTTGGTATCGGTACATCCGAAGTCGAACATGTATTAGCCACCCAAACCTTAAAACAAGCTCGTGCGAAAAATATGAAAATTGAAGTGCGTGGCAAAGTAACACCAGGCATTACCGCAAAAGACATTATTCTTGCCATTATCGGTAAAACCACCATGGCAGGTGGCACAGGCCATGTGGTGGAATTCTGTGGTGAAGCGATTCATGACCTTTCTATGGAAGGCCGTATGACTGTTTGTAATATGGCAATTGAAATGGGTGCGAAAGCCGGCTTAATCGCACCAGATGAAACCACTTTCGAATACTTAAAAGGTCG
>CBCSVJ010000019.1:0-9616 GCA_965143545.1 uncultured Haemophilus sp.
TAGATGGTGGTGGTGCAGTACGCCGTGCTTTAATTGATGCAGAGCTTGCACAACTTGCCGCAGATAATGACTGGGCTGGCATTATTGTTTATGGTGCAGTGCGTCAAATTCAACAACTTGAAAATATTGATATTGGTATTCATGCGCTTGCTCCAATTCCAGTTGGTGCAGATGAAAATAATCATGGTGAAAGTGATCTTCCAGTGACTTTTGGTGGTGTAACATTCTTCCCTGAAGATTATATTTATGCCGATTTAACAGGTATTATCCTTTCACAGGAAGCATTAGACTTAGAAGACGTCGAAGAAGAATAATTTTGAAATTATTGACCTTTTTAAAGTGCGGTTAGAAATAACCGCACTTTTTTTGTTAAAATTTTTTTTGAACAAGATCACATTTTAAACATTTGTTGGTTGAAAGTTTGTAACATTCATTTAACATCGCAAATAGTTCATCTGTAATCAGTTTGGAGGGACTCATGAACGAAACAAACACAACAAAAAATTATAAAAGTGGGATTATCTTTCTGCTGGCGATAGCCTGTTTTTTTATTTTGCTAAAAGCCTTACCTTTTGCACCTAAGGAAAATGCAGGTTTAGCATTATTAGCCTTTGTAGCGATCCTTTGGTTAACTGAAGCATTACATGTAACAGTTACTGCGCTGTTGGTGCCATTACTTGCGATTGCCCTTGATTTGGTGACAACCAAGCAAGCTTTAGTCGCGTTTGCCGATCCAACCATTTTCTTATTCTTTGGTGGCTTTGCTTTAGCGACAGCTTTACATATACAAAAACTCGATAAAATGATTGCCAATAAAATCATGGCAATGGCTCGTGGAAATTTATTTGTCGCTGTGATGTATCTTTTCTCCATTACTGCTTTCCTTTCTATGTGGATGAGTAACACAGCAACAGCAGCCATGATGTTGCCTCTAGCGATGGGGATCTTAAGCAAACTTGATAAAGAAAAAGAACATAATACTTATGTCTTTGTATTATTAGGGATTGCATATAGTGCGAGTATCGGTGGTATGGGTACATTAGTGGGTAGTCCACCAAATGCTATCGTTGCAAGTAACTTACATTTAACCTTCTCTGATTGGTTATGGTATGGCTTACCAATTATGCTCATTTTGATGCCGTTGATGATTGGTACACTTTTCATTGTCTTTAAACCAAAACTTAATTTACATTTTGAACAAAACTTTGAACGTATTGAAATGAATGGCCAACGCGTTTTAACGCTTGTCATTTTTGGTGTTATTGCACTTTGTTGGGTATTTAGTAGTTATATTAATCCAATCATTTCAGGTGTATTTGGTCTTGCTAAAAATATCGGTAGTTTTGATAGCGTTGTCGCATTACTTGCGGCTGTCATTATTTGTTCAACCGGTGTGGCAAATTGGAAACAAATCCAAGAAAGCACTGACTGGGGCGTATTGATGCTTTTCGGGGGCGGTTTAACCTTGAGTGCTGTGTTAAAAGATTCGGGCGCAAGTAAAGTATTAGCTGACGGTATTGTATTCTTGGTTCAAGGACAACATTACTACCTCATTGGTTTATTGGTCGCAACCTTCATTATTTTCTTAACTGAGTTTACTTCCAATACCGCAAGTGCGGCGTTATTAGTACCAATCTTTATTTCTATCGCACAATCTCTCGGTATGCCGGAAATTGGTCTTGCGTTAATTATCGGTTTAGGTGCGTCTTGTGCCTTCATGTTACCAGTGGCGACACCGCCAAATGCAATCGTATTTGGTACAGGTGAGGTTCGCCAAAGTGATATGGTTAAAGCCGGATTTATCTTAAATATTGTGTGTATACTCGTTATCGCGACAATAGGATATTATTTCTGGTTGAATTAATCATATAAAGAAAAGGGCGTGTTGGATATTCAACACGCCCTTTTATTATTTCAGTAAAGATTATTCATCTTTATTTGATTTATCCTCTTCTTCTACTTCAATCTCAACTTCATCTGCTTTGTCTGCCGCGCCATTGATGGTTAAGCAAATCTCGCTAGAAATTAAATGCTCTAAGATTGTTGCTAGCTCGTGTAATTTCTCTTTATCATCATCGAAATAACCTTCTTCTTTCAAGTTAGCAATGAAGGCAGAGAATACCGCTTTATCAAAGAACTCTGGTGCATTAATACCGTGTAATACAGAAAGACGCTGTGCCACCAATTGGCTTTCTTTTTCTAATAAACCACGAGCAATTCCAGGATCTCTACGTAAAATGCTTACTGTAATGTAGTAGCGTTGTAAGATTTCACGCATACCAGCAGACCAAAGTTGTAAAATACGAACTTTAGCGCGGTGGATAGATAAGAAATTATCATTGGCTTGGATAACGTCCTGACGCGCAAATTCATCAATAATGGCCTTAATTTGTGTATTTAATTCTTCTTCATTGAAATGAAGGAAGAGTTCGCCTTTTAAGAATGGATAAATTTTACGTACCGCATCTAATAATAAATCTTTTTGAATCGCTTCATAATGTAAAACGATACTCGCAACAAGTGAAGGTAACACAAATAAGTGTTGAATATTGTTGCGGTAATACGTCATGAGAACAGCAGAATTACGTTCTAAACGAATAATTTCCCCAAAGTTATCTTTTTCAACTAACACACCCACACGATCTAAGCTTAATACATGGTCAAGCATTGCTTTTGGTGTATCAGTTGGAAGTACCACATCAGTAGAATACGGTACATTCTTTAACATTTCTTGATAACTAGAGAGTTGTTCTAGTAGCTGCTCATGAGAAAGTGCACGCTGACGAGAAGAGAGGAGCGCGGTCCCCACTAAATTCATCGCATTGACGGCTGCAGCTTTATTAATATTCACCATCACTTGATTAGAAACAGACCCAACTGCATGGTTAAACCAGTGTGGTTTATCTTCATGATGTTGCTCTTTCCATTCTGGATAATGGTGATTAAGGTAATTGGAAAGTGTGATTGGCTCACCGAAATTCACAAAGCCTTGACCTAAATTACGTAATTTTTTAATCACACGTAAAACTAAGCCAGCATTTTCTTTTTCTTTTGCGGCACCACGTAATTCTTTCGCATAAGTATCTACTTCTAATACGTGTTCATAACCGATATATACTGGCACTACAGAAATTGGACGAGTTTGGTTATGTTGAAGCGCTTGTAGTGTCATCGACATCATACCGGTTTTCGGTGCGAGCAAGCGACCTGTACGAGAACGACCACCTTCAATGAAGTATTCAACGGAATAACCGCGGTGGAATAATTCCCCTAAATATTCACGGAAAATCGCAGAGTAAAGGCGGTTACCTTTAAAGGTACGGCGAATAAAGAATGCCCCCCAGCTACGGAATAAAGGACCCGCTGGCCAGAAGTTTAGGTTTATTCCCGCTGCAATATGTGGCGGAACAAGACCTTGGTGATAGAGCACATAAGAAAGTAATAAATAGTCGATATGACTACGGTGACAAGGCACATAAACAATCTCATGGCCTTCTAACGCTAATTTACGCACGCGGTCTGCATTTTGTACATCAATACCGGAATACAGTTTGTTCCATAACCAACGCAAGAAACGATCCGCCGCACGAAGGCTGGAATGGCTTACATTCGCTGCGATTTCATGAAGAATTTTTTCGGCTTCAGCATAGGCTTTCTCGCGGCTGATATTTTTTGATTTTGCCTCATCTTCAATCGCATTTTGAATTGCTTGAGAATTTAAGAGCTTATTAAACATCGCTTCGCGGTTTGGCAAACGAGGCCCTGTCGCAGAAATGCGTTGTTTCGCAAAGTGCATTTTTGCCACGCGAGCCAGTTTTTGCGCAATTTTTTCATCAGAACCATGTTCATTTACCATGTAACGCAAAGAAAGTGCTTGAGAAAAACGTACAAAAGTATCACGTCCAAACCAAATGGCCGCAAAGGTTTTTTGAATGCCATTCAATAAACGCAGATTAGGTAAGGTTGCTTTATCTTCTTTACCTGGTGAACGTCCCCAAAGCACAGAAACAGGGATAAGTTGTACATCTAAATCGGCTGCATCACGGTGCAGTTCTAAGTATTTATTGAAGACTTTAGCGGTTTCATCTTTTGCGCCTTTTGATTTAAAAAAGCGGCGACCTTCGTCTAAATAGACATAACGTGGTAATGCTACGCCATCAATCACATTCTTTTCAGCCGGATCAGGCAAACCGACGCTCAAACAGTTACGACGGAAAATCACGAAGTCTGTTTGAGAGGTATAAGGTAAAACGTAAAGAATGGGCTGATTGATATTGAGTTGAAGCTCTTCGATGGGTTGAGCAGGAATAGGATTATTTTTTACTAAAACCGAAAGCGGTAATTCTAATAATTTACGATAAGTACTTACGATGCCAGACATAATTAATATTCTCTTTTTGTTAGACATTTCTAGGTATTGTCTGGCATTTTAACACATTCGACCAGTCAAATTCTAAAAATTTACATTTGAGATTTTTGATGAACACGCAAAAATACGAGAAAAATTGACCGCACTTTTATCGCTAGAAAATAGTTGTTGCAATCGTCATCTTTCTGTATATACTAACAGTTATTCTGTATAAAGTAACAGGAGTGTATATGAGACCATTAACTGCCAGACAACAAGAAGTGCTGGAACTCTTAAAGCGCCATTTAGAAACCACGGGTATGCCGCCAACTCGTGCAGAAATTTCTCGTGAATTAGGCTTTAAATCCCCTAATGCGGCGGAAGAACATTTAAAAGCGCTTGCTCGTAAAGGGGCAATTGAAATTGTTGCGGGGGCTTCTCGCGGTATTCGCATTATTGATGACAGTGCAAATGATGAGGAAGAAGAGGGTTTACCGCTCATCGGTCGCGTAGCAGCAGGGGAGCCGATTCTAGCCGAGCAACATATTGAAGGCACTTACCGTGTTGATGCCAATATGTTTAAACCACAAGCGGACTTTTTATTAAAAGTATATGGCCAATCCATGAAAGATATCGGCATTTTAGATGGCGATCTTCTTGCTGTTCACAGCACAAAAGATGTGAGAAATGGACAGATTGTTGTCGCACGAATTGAAGATGAAGTGACAGTAAAACGCTTAGAGCGCAAAGGTTCTGTTATTTATCTGCATGCAGAAAATGAAGAGTTCCAGCCGATTGTGGTGAATCTTGAAGAACAGCCTCATTTTGAAATTGAAGGGATTGCAGTAGGGATCATTCGTAATAACGCTTGGATGTAATGATAAAAGTGCGGTGAGAAAATAAAGTGTTTTTTGACCGCGCTTTGTCTATTATGGCTATTTGCCATTCGGCTTATTGCTCTCTATAATGCCAAAAAATTTTCAAATCAAGGAAGGAAACATGCAGTTTTCCAAAATGCATGGCCTTGGCAATGACTTTGTCGTTGTTGATGCTGTGACGCAAAATGCCTATTTTACCCCTGAAACCATTAAACGCTTAGCCGATCGTCATCGTGGCATTGGTTTTGATCAGCTTTTAATTGTTGAGCCACCTTATGATCCAGATTTAGATTTCCATTATCGTATTTTTAATGCCGATGGCAGTGAAGTGTCGCAATGTGGAAACGGGGCAAGATGTTTTGCGCGTTTTGTCACCTTAAAAGGGCTAACCAATAAAAAGGATATTGCGGTAAGCACACAAAAAGGAAAAATGGTTTTAACGGTAAAAGAAGATGGGCAAATTCGCGTCAATATGGGCGAGCCAATTTGGGAACCCAATAAAATTCCTTTTACTGCAAACAAATTTGAAAAAAATTATATTCTACGTACCGATGTTCAAACGGTGCTTTGTGGTGCGGTATCAATGGGTAATCCACATTGCGTTGTTCAAGTGGATAATATTGAAACGGCTAATGTCGCAGAATTAGGTCCACTCTTAGAAAATCACGAACGTTTTCCGGAAAGGGTAAACGCTGGATTTATGCAAGTCGTCAATCGTAATCACATTAAGTTGCGTGTATATGAACGTGGTGCAGGTGAAACGCAAGCTTGTGGCAGTGGCGCTTGTGCGGCAGCGGCTGTTGGGATGATGCAAGGTTTACTTGATAATAAAGTGCAAGTTGATCTACCAGGTGGTAGCTTGCTTATTGAGTGGGAAGGCGTAGGCTCACCGCTTTATATGACTGGCGATGCGACTCATATCTATGATGGCAACATTCACCTTTAATTTTTCTAATCTGAATAAAAAATGCGTGGAGATTATCCACGCATTTTTTATTTATTGTTCAACTTCCACATCACGTTGATTTAATGGTTGCGTTGGGCGGTTGTTTTTCCCTTCCATTTCTTCTATCTCGGCAATTTGTGCTTTGCTTGCTTGAATTGGTGCTTTAAAAATGGTCCAAGCCACGTTTTCACTACAAGGTGGAGTAGTGAGTGAGCCATTTAAGCGGAAGCGCGACATCTCTTTTGGCATTAGCGCTTGAATATCAATCTGTTGAGCCAATTTTTCTTTTTGTCCAACGGTGAGTTTTTTCTCAACGACTGGTGCTAATGCTGGATTAGCTTCACCTTCATTTACCATTACGGCAACAACCGCTAATGCTTTATCTTCACTTTGATGGACAAAATGAATTTCTAAAGGATAATGTTGGCGTTTAAAAGTATGTTCACTTGGTGTGTGAAAGTGAAATTGTTTTAAATAAAATGGTTTATTGTTAAGCGTAATAAATGGTGCATTTTCTTGTGCAACACTGACTTGCACAGTATGTCCATTGTTTTCTACTTGATAAGCTGCAGGGAAATAATTCATCTTAAGTGGTTTATTTGCCACTTTCATGCTGTTATCAGCTTCGAGATTAACAGGCGACTGAACCTTCCCTAGCTTACAGGTTTGATATTCGGTGAGCAAATCACCCCAATGTTCAGGGCTTTCTTTCCCATTATAAGACCAATGCGCTTTATGCGTTTGGGCAAATGATGTTGCGCTTAATGCGATAAGTAAGCTAGAAAGCAATAGACGAGTCTTCATAAGGCACCTCTCCTTTTTTGTGGTATATGCCTCATCGATTCTACTGATTCTGTATGATAGCTTTTTGATTTTGGTCAAGTTTTGTTTGAGTGTAAGCACTCATCGTACGAGTGGGGATAATGCTAAAAAAGCCGTCTATTTTGACCGTACTTTTTTAGCTCTGACAGAGTCGTTCTCTCAGATCTTCTGCCGTTTTGCTGGTTTTAATTCGCTCAAAAACGATGTCTGCTTCAGGATATTCTTTATTTAGATAGTGTAGCCATTGTTTGATTCGGGCAACATGATAAAAACCGGAATCATGGAAATTTTCCATTTCCGCATATTTTTGCAAGATTTTTTGAATATCCGCCCAAGGCATTTTTTCGCAATTTTGTTTAAGTACAAGGCTTAAGTTTGGGATATTTAATGCACCTCGCCCGACCATTAGATCTTCGCAACCTGTCGCTTTCAAACATGCTTGACCATCTTCCCAACGCCAAATTTCACCATTAGCAATTACTGGGATTGTTAAGCGAGATCTCACTTCACCGATTTTTTCCCAATTGATGCGATCGGCACGATACCCATCGGCTTTGGTTCGACCGTGAATAGTGATTTCAGTGGCGCCACCTTGTTGTACGGCATCGGCAATTTCAAACGCTTGTGAAGTACAATCCCAACCTAATCTTACTTTCACACTGACAGGTAAATGACGAGGTACGGTTTTTCGCAAGGCTAGAGTTGCTTGATAAATTAATTCAGGTTGCTTGAGAAGTGCTGCTCCTCCGTTGCTCCCATTAACGGTTTTGGAAGGGCAGCCGCAATTCAAATCAATACCATGTGAGCCAAGCTTGATGGCACGATGGGCATTTTCAGCAAGACAGTTCGGATGTTGACCTAAAAGTTGGACACGAACGGGTGTTTTAGAAGGGGTAAAGCCCTGATTTTTGAGTTCAGGGCAAAGACGATAAAAGACTTTTTCGGGTAAGAGTTGATCCACCACGCGGATAAATTCGGTGATGCAGAGATCATATTCATTCACTTCGGTTAAAAGCTGACGAACGAAAGGATCGAGCACCCCTTGCATGGGAGCGAGGATAACACGCACTATTTCCAGCCTTTCACTTTACAAATTAAATCGTAAGCAGCTTGGATTTGTTGCGCTTTTTCTTTGGCCATTTCCATCATTTCTGGCGGTAAGCCTTTAGCCACTAATTTATCCGGATGATGTTCATTCATTAAACGACGATATGCACGTTTTACAGCATTACGGTCATCACTTTCACTCACACCCAATACTTTATAAGCATCACTTAATGTTGGGCCAGAAGATTGTTGGTATCTGCCCTGTTGTTGGTATTGGTAACCACCTTGCTGTTGATAACCACCTTGTTGGTATTGGCGATAGAATCCACCTTGGGTAAATTGACGAGCCGCAATTTCCATTGCCAGCATTTGCTCAAACTGCATACGGGAAAGACCAAGCTCTTCGGCTACCACATAAAGCACTTCTTTTTCCGACTCATGTAATTGAGAATCAGCAAATGCAGCCTGCACTTGTACGTGTAAGAACATTCTCAGTAAATCAGCACGCTGTCCACATCCAATGCGGAATTCACGAATTACCTGGCGTAAAGGAAAATCGGTTTCTTTACCGCGACGAAAGGCCTCTTGAGCAAGTTTGCGATGACTCTCATCTAATTGCATCTGATTCATCAACTGATTCGCCAGTTGAATATCTTCTTCTGTCACTCGACCTTTGGATTTACTTAAATGTCCAAGTACCGCAAAAGTAGTTTGCATAAAGAGCGCTTGTCGGGTTGTTTTTTTCTTAAAAAAGCTAGAGTTAACCGAACCAAGCTCATAGAGTTTTTTATCTGCGATAGAGCCTAAAATAAGTCCAGCGATGGCACCGAAAAAGCCCCCCCATTTAAAACCGAGAAAAACGCCGATAATCTTTCCAAAAAAATACATTCTCTTCCCCTAAAGTGCAGTCAAAAAGGTCTTTTGACAATAATGGGCAGACGCAAATGTCTGCCCTTACATTAATATGGCTTTATTCTTATTTTTCAAGTGATGAATTACACACCATAACTTTCACGATAAGCACGCATCGCTGGCAAATATTGCTGATAATCGGCTTCGTTTTCAATGAATTGCATTAAATCATCAAAATCAATAATGGAAAGAACTTGGCACTGGTAGTCGCGTTCCACTTCTTGAATAGCGGAAAGATCGCCTTTGCCTTTTTCCTTACGGTTTAATGCAATAAATACGGCGGCTAATTTGGCGTGATTGGCTTCAAGAAGCGCCATGGATTCACGAATGGCTGTGCCAGCGGTAATGACATCATCGACTAACAACACATTACCGGTTAATGGGCTACCGATCAAATTACCACCTTCACCGTGATCTTTCGCTTCTTTGCGATTAAAGCAAACAGGTGTATCACGATTAAATTGATTGAATAGTGCAATGGAAACGCTCGTCGCAATCGGAATACCTTTGTAGGCCGGACCAAAAATAACATCAAAATCGACCGCACTTGATTGAATCGCCTTCGCATAGTATTCACCTAAGCGAGCAAGATCTTCGCCCGTGCTAAACAATCCAGCATTGAAAAAATAAGGACTTTTTCGACCTGATTTTAGGGTAAATTCA
>CBCSVJ010000020.1:0-9570 GCA_965143545.1 uncultured Haemophilus sp.
TAAAGGCTTGCAGCTTTTACAAAATAAACCATTAATTAGCCATGTGATTGATCGCTTACAACCTCAAGTGGTTGATATTTCGATTAATGCTAATCGTCACCATGCGGAATATGCACAATGGGGTTTTCCCGTATTTTCAGATGAATTGCCTGATTTTCAGGGGCCGTTGAGCGGTATGTTAACAGCACTCGAAAAAGCTAAAACGGATTTTGTACTTTTTGTGCCTTGTGATAGCCCGTATTTTCCACAAAACTTATTAGAAAAACTAAAAAGTGCGGTTAAAAATGACTGCGCTTTAATGGCTTATGCAAAAGATAAAGAGCGTGAACACCCGACATTTTGTTTGATGTCCGTTCAGCTTAAAGAGACGTTACGCGCTTATTTAAACGAAGGCGAACGTCGTTTATTACAATTTATGAACAAAAATGGCGCGGTTGCTGTCCAATTTGACGAACAAGAAGGACGATTTGTAAATTTTAATACCTTAGAAGATTTACAATAAATTATTTGTTTAACCTTGAATTTTGCAAAAAATTCTCCATTATTGCAGTGTTTACTTTCTATTTTATTGAGGAACTTTATTATGATGCGAATCCTTTTATTTTTAGCCACTAACTTTGCTGTGATGCTTGTGTTAGGGATTATTTTAAATGTGACCGGTATTGCAGGAAATAGTACAGGTGGCATTTTAATTATGGCAATGCTTTTCGGTTTTGCCGGATCATTGATTTCGTTATTTTTATCAAAAACCATGGCATTGCGCTCTGTGGGCGCGGAAGTGATTACTGAACCGAGTAATCAAGCTGAGCGTTGGTTAGTGGAAACTGTACGTCGTCAAGCACAGCAAGCAGGCATCCCAATGCCAGATGTGGCGATCTACCATTCTAATGATGCGAATGCTTTTGCTACGGGGGCAACGAAAAACAATTCTTTAGTGGCGATTAGTACAGGCTTATTAAACTCCATGACGGAAGAAGAAGCAGAAGCGGTACTGGCTCATGAGGTATCACACATTGCGAACGGTGATATGGTGACCATGACTTTATTACAGGGCGTATTGAATACCTTCGTGATTTTCTTATCTCGTGTAATTGCCAATGTGGTGGCAAGTTCTCGTAATGGCGATGAAGAAAGCCGCAGCTCAGGCATTTATTTCTTAGTCTCAATGGTGCTAGAAATCTTGTTTGGTATTTTAGCTAGCATTATCGCGATGTGGTTCTCACGCTATCGCGAATATCGCGCAGATGCAGGTTCTGCACAGCTTGTGGGTAAAGAAAAAATGATTGCGGCATTGCAACGTTTACAACAAATTCATGAGCCGCAAGAGATGGAAGGTTCACTTAATGCCTTTATGATTAACGGCAAACGTAGCGAACTCTTTATGAGCCATCCTCCACTTGAAAAACGTATCGAAGCATTACGTAGTTTATAAAAGATAAAAAAATAAAGGGCTAAATGTAATATTTAGCCCTTTTATTTGTAGATTATTTAATATCCGCTAAGACTTTAGTGAGTAACTCCCAGTACGTTTGTACTGTTGAAATTTGGACTTTTTCATCAGGCGAATGCGCATTGCGAATAGTTGGCCCCACAGAAATCATCTCAATATTCGGATAATGTTCTTTCAACAAGCCACATTCAAGCCCTGCATGAATCACTTTAATCTCAGGCTCTTTGCCAAGCACTTCTGCATAATGTTTTTTCATTAATGTCAAAATTGCCGTGTCATTTACTGGTTTCCAACCAGGGTAAGAACCTGAAAATTCAACTGTTGCACCAGTGAGTTCAGCGAGTGAGGTTAAGGTTTCTTCTACATACTCTTTACCACTTTCAATAAGCGAGCGAATAAGAATGGTACCTTTGATTTTATCTTCAAGGGGTTTTAATACACCAATGCTCAACGAGCTTTCCACCACGTTTTTGATGACATCACTGTTGCGGATCACGCCATTTGGTAAGACGTTCAGCAAATTAATCACTTTTTTGGTGGTTTCAAGCGTGAAGGTTTGTTGTGGATTTTCAACTTGCTCAGCGGTTAAGGTTAAGTTTGGCTCAGCGATAGCAAGCTCTTCTTTCAATAAAACTTCAAAATTTTTGACTGCACTTTTTACGCTTTCTACATCATGATTGAAACAAATAGTTGCGGCGGCTTCACGTGGAATCGCATTACGAATTGAGCCACCACGAATTTCTGCAAGGGCAAAGTGCGGTTGATTTTGTGAAAGTTTTGCTAATAAACGCGCCAATACTTTAATTGCATTCGCACGTGTGGTGTGAATATCACAACCAGAGTGACCGCCTCGCAAACCTTTTAAGTTAATTTGTAAGGTGTGGCTGAATGGATTGTTTTCACGGTGAACAGGTAGCTCAACATTCGCATTTACCCCACCAGCACAACCAATATAGATTTCACCGATTTCTTCGGTATCGGTATTAATTAGGATTTCTGATTTTAACCAGTTGCGGCGAAGGTGTACGGCACCATCCATGCCGGTTTCTTCAGTCATGGTGAGTAACACTTCAAGTGGTGGATGTGCAATATCGGTACTTTCCAATACCGCTAAGGTTGAGGCTAAACCAATACCGTTATCCGCGCCAAGTGTCGTACCTTGTGCTTTTACCCAATCACCGTCGATATAAGGGCGAATCGGGTCTTGGGTAAAATTATGAGGATTGCCTTCATTGGCTTGTGGCACCATATCTAAATGTGCTTGTAAGACAACGGGTTGGCTGTTTTCCATTCCTACTGTGGCTGGTTTACGGATTAATACATTACCGGCTTCATCACGCTCAGCAAAAAATTGTTTTTCTTTCGCCCAGTTAACAATAAAGGTCGCGAGTGCATCTTCGTGATGTGAAGGATGTGGTATCGCACAAATTTGATCAAACCATTTCCAAAGTAATTGCGGTTGTAATGTGGTAATTTCTGACATAATGAACTCCTTTTTTCATTAAAATTTTTGCGGAAATCATAGCATAAAACGCCATTTCAGGTTAAAATTCCGCAATTTTTTTATTTAGCGACAAAGTTTAAGGTATTTGTTATGAGCGAAAAATATGTTGTGACTTGGGATATGTTCCAAATGCATGCCCGCAAATTAGCGGAACGTTTACTTCCTGCCACTCAGTGGAAAGGTATCATTGCAGTAAGCCGTGGTGGTTTATTCCCAGCAGCGGTACTTGCTCGCGAATTAAATATTCGTTTCGTAGAAACTGTGTGTATTGCCAGTTATGATCACGATGAACAAGGTGCATTAAAAGTATTACACCGCGCAGATGGTGATGGTGAAGGAATGATCGTGGTAGACGATTTGGTAGATACCGGCAATACCGCTCGTGCAATTCGTGAAATGTATCCAAAAGCAAAATTCGTCACGGTATTCGCAAAACCTGCAGGTGCTGAGTTAGTGGATGATTACGTGATTGATATTCCACAAAACACTTGGATTGAACAACCTTGGGATTTAGGTTTAACTTTCGTGCCACCATTGGCAAGAAAATAATAAAACCTGAATATAAAATTTCGTTACGCCGGTGCTTTCATAGTTCCGGCGTAATAATTATGACCAATTTATTTTGATTATGAATAATATCGACGCACAAAAAGCGCTAGAGCGATCTTACGTTTCTTCACTTGAAAATAAAGAATATGATGAAGCAGTCAAGCTGGCTGAAACGCTTTGCTTGCTTGATCCCAATAATCCCGAATACCCTCATAAAATTGCTTATGTTTATTTGCAACAATTAAAATGGGAAGAGGCGATTGAAGCAGAATTAAAAACATTAAAATTAGATGCACAATATATTCCGGCTTTAGATTTATTGGCACATGCTTATGGTGCCGTAGACAATTGGGAGCGTTCAGGCTTTTATGGCAGTTTAGCTCTTGAGTTGAAAGATAAAGCTATTCCCGTTCCGACACAGGAAATGCTCCCAGCTCCTGCACCTAAAAATGGTAAACGAATTATTGCATTTTCTTTATTTGGTAATAACTCTAAATATATTGAACCGGCTGTATTAAATACACAGGTTTCTCCGATGTTATTCCCTGGTTGGGTATGCCGTTTTTATGTAGATGATTCAGTTTCTACTGGAGCAATTCAGCGATTAAAAAATAATGGTGCAGAAGTGGTTTATGTTACTTCACCAGTGAATAAATGGCCTGGTGCAATGTGGCGTTTTCTCGCCATTAATGATCCTGAAGCTGAGTATGTGATCTTCCGTGATGCTGACTCCGTGGTTTCTCACCGAGAGAGTGAAGCCGTGGCTGAATGGATTGAAAATGGTCGCTCATTCCATACGATGCGTGATTCAGGTTCTCATACCGCACTTATTTTAGCGGGGATGTGGGGCGCTAAAGCTGGCGCTGTGCCTGATATGGAAGTAAGAATTCAACGTTTTGTTGATAAGGGTTACGACTCTCGTCATTTTGCCGATCAGGATTTCCTTGCTGAAGAGTTGTGGGGCTATATTCGCCAAGATGTATTCGCTCATGATAGAGTATTTAATTTCTGTGATGCAAAACCTTTCCCTGGAGAGTTTTATCCTAATTACCAAATTGCGCATTGCGAAGGAGCAAGCGTTTTTGATGCGAAAACCTCTTTTGAAGAAGGGTGCAAAGTCAGATGGACGTTATACTCAAAAATATCGCCTATGGTGAATGTTGATTATTCCTTTATTCGTGTGCCTGAATTTAAAGTTTGCAGCTATGAAACTACAGTAGAGAATGGTCGATTTGAAGCGTCAATACCAAGACGTTATGGATTCGCTTTTAAAGAAGGCTTAGCTAGAATAGATATTAAAAAAGCCTAAGTTATCTGTTTTAACTATCAAAATAAGGATTATTGATGTCAACTCAACCGCGTTTTGTACACCTTCGTACACACACCGATTTTTCAATGATTGATGGTATCGTAAAAGTGAAACCATTGGTCAAAGCGTGTGCAGCAAATAATATGGTCGCATTGGCATTAACCGATTTTACTAATTTTTGTGGCGTGGTGCGTTTTTATGGTGAAACCCTTTCTTCGGGGATTAAACCGATTATTGGTGCCGATGTTCATGTTAAAAGCGAGTTATGCGGTGAGGAATTATTTACGCTTACTTTACTTGCTAAGAACAATGAAGGCTATAAAAACATCACCTTATTGCTTTCAAAAGCCTATCAACGAGGCTATGTGGACTTGCCTTATATCGACCAGGAATGGTTGATTGAACACCGTGAGGGTGTAATTGTTTTATCGGGTGGCACACAAGGCGATATTGCAAAAAAACTCCTTAAAGAAAATAGCTCTGAGGCGGAAAGTGCGGTCAGTTTTTATCAAGAATTTTTTCCTGACCATTTCTACCTTTCTCTTTCCCGAACGGGTCGTCCTGATGAAGAACGTTATATTCAAGCTGCATTAAAACTTGCTGAAGCACATGATTTACCGCTTGTGGCGACCAATGATGTGGTTTTTCTTGAGCCTGATGATTTTGAGGCGCACGAAATTCGTGTCGCTATTCATGATGGCTATACCCTTGACGATCCGAAACGTCCAAAACGTTATACCGAGCAACAATATTTCCGCTCAGAAGAAGAGATGTGCGACTTATTTGCGGACATTCCTTCTGCACTTGAAAATACGGTATTAATAGCGCAACGCTGTAATGTGACTTTGCGTTTGGGGCAATATTTCCTCCCTCAATTTCCAACTGGCGAGCTGAGCACGGAAGATTATTTGGTGATGAAATCCAAAGAAGGCTTGGAAGAGCGTTTGGCATTTTTATTCCCCGATGAAAAAGTACGGGCAGAAAGACGACCGGAATATGATGAGCGTCTTCAAGTCGAACTCGATGTGATCAACCAAATGGGCTTTCCAGGTTACTTCTTAATCGTCATGGAGTTTATTCAGTGGTCAAAGGACAATGATATTCCGGTAGGGCCTGGGCGTGGTTCTGGTGCGGGTTCATTGGTCGCTTATGCACTAAAAATTACTGATTTGGACCCCCTTGAATTCGATCTTCTTTTTGAGCGTTTCCTCAATCCAGAGCGTGTTTCCATGCCCGATTTCGACGTGGATTTCTGTATGGATGGACGGGATCGTGTTATCGATCATGTGGCAGAAACCTATGGTCGTGGTGCGGTATCACAAATTATTACCTTCGGTACCATGGCAGCCAAAGCGGTAATTCGAGATGTGGGGCGTGTATTAGGCTATCCTTATGGCTTTGTGGATCGTATTTCGAAAATGATTCCACCTGACCCAGGCATGACTTTAGCCAAGGCTTTTGAGGCTGAACCACAGTTACAAGTGGCATATGATTCAGATGAAGAAGTCAAGGCCCTAATTGATATGGCGCGTAAGCTAGAGGGTGTCACGAGAAATGCGGGTAAACACGCAGGTGGTGTGGTGATTTCGCCTTCTTTGATTACAGACTTTGCACCACTTTATTGCGACAACGAGGGACTTCATCCTGTTACCCACTTCGATAAAAATGATGTGGAATATGCCGGTTTAGTGAAGTTTGACTTCTTAGGTTTGCGTACACTCACCATTATCAAATGGGCACTAGATATGATTAATGCCCGCCTTACTCGTGAAGGCAAACCGTTAGTCGATATTGCCGCTATTCCATTAGATGATCCTGAATCTTTTGAGTTGCTGAAGCGATCTGAAACGACTGCCGTATTCCAGTTGGAGTCGCGCGGGATGAAAGATTTGATTAAACGCCTGCAGCCAGACTGTTTTGAAGATATTATCGCGTTGGTGGCACTATTCCGACCAGGTCCATTACAATCGGGCATGGTGGATAACTTTATTGACCGTAAACATGGTCGTGAAGAAGTGTCTTATCCTGACGCAAACTATCAACATGAAAGCCTTAAACCGATTTTAGAGCCAACTTACGGTATTATTTTGTATCAAGAGCAAGTCATGCAAATTGCTCAGGTGTTAGCAGGTTATACTCTTGGTGGTGCGGACTTATTACGTCGTGCGATGGGTAAGAAAAAACCGGAAGAAATGGCGAAACAGCGCTCTGTGTTTAAAGAAGGTGCTGAGAAAAATGGTGTTGATGGCGAGCTTTCCATGAAGATTTTCGACTTAGTGGAAAAATTTGCCGGCTATGGTTTCAATAAATCGCACTCTGCTGCTTACGCATTGGTATCTTACCAAACCCTTTGGCTGAAAACCCATTTCCCTGCTGAGTTTATGGCCTCGGTAATGACCTCGGAAATGGATAATACGGATAAAATTGTTGGCTTGTACGATGAATGTTTACGTATGGGCTTAAAAGTTACCCCACCGGATATCAATGTAGGGAAACATCATTTTAGTGTGAATGAAAATGGTGAGATTGTTTACGGTATCGGCGCCATTAAAGGTGTGGGGGAAGGTCCGATTGATGCATTGATTACCGCTCGTAATGAAGGTGGCATTTTCAGAGATTTATTTGATTTATGTGCTCGCGTTGATTTGAAGAAAATTAATCGTCGTACCTTTGAAAGTCTGATTATGTCGGGTGCGTTTGATAAGTTAGGGCCACATCGTGCGGCGTTATCTAAGAATCTAGAAGATGCACTCAAGGCCTCTGATCAGCATGCAAAAGATGAGGCCATGGGGCAAACCGATATGTTCGGTGTGCTAACAGAAACACACGAAGAAGTGGAAAATGCTTACGCTCATACGCCACCTTACACAGAAAAACAAATTTTAGATGGTGAACGTGAAACCCTTGGTTTGTATTTAAGCAGCCATCCGGTAAGTCGTTATTTAAAAGAGCTTTCTCATTACAGTTCTACTCGATTAAAAGATCTTACTCCGAATCGCCGTGGGCAAATTAGCACAGCAGCTGGTTTGTTAGTCTCAACTCGTTTTGCAACAACGAAAAAAGGCAATCGGATTGGTATCGCAACCATTGATGACCGTTCTGGACGTTTGGATTTAACCCTATTTGGAGAAAGTTTAGACCAATTTGGTGAAAAACTGCAAAAAGATACGGTTGTGGTGGTATCTGGCCAGGTAAGTTTTGACGATTTTTCAGGCGGATTAAAAATGTCTGTACGGGATTTGATGACTTTAGATGAGGCGCGTTCCCGTTATGCGAAATCTTTGGCCATTAGCTTGTCCGAGGAGCAGATTAGCCCAAGTTTTATTAAGAAACTGAAAGAAATGTTAGAACCTGTTAGTGGCGGCACTTTACCAATTAACGTATATTATCAAAGTGCAAAAGGCCGTGCGTTATTGCGTTTAGGGATTCAATGGTCGATTACACCAACGGATGAGATTCTAACAGAATTGGTGAATTTGCTCGGTGAAAATGCGGTAGAGCTAGAATTCGGTTAATATTCCAGTAAGAGTGCGGTCAAAAAAATCAGTGTTTTTTAACCGCACTTTAGGCGATATAAACAAAGCGAGAGATAAAATGGAAAAAATCATTATTGATGCAGACAGATTTTTACGCACCATTTCACGTATTTCCCATGAAATTATTGAAAAGCACCAAGATTTCAATAATGTGATTTTAGTTGGGGTAAAACGTCGTGGAGCAGAAATTGCAGAATTGATTCAACGTCGCATTGAAGAATTGAATGGTGTAAGTCTTCCAATGATGGAATTGGATATCACGTTTTACCGTGATGACTTAGAGTATGTTGAACCTGAAAATCCAACTCCTGTGTATAGTGGTGCCTCCAGTTATATGAATATTCAGGGTAAAGAAGTCATTTTAATCGATGATGTACTATTCACTGGAAGAACCATTCGTGCTGCAATGGATGCGTTAACGGATTTTGGTCGAGCAGCTAAAATTGAATTGGTGATTTTAGTGGATCGCGGACATCGTGAATTGCCGATTCGGGCAGACTATGTAGGTAAAAATGTGCCGACTTCCCGTGATGAACAAGTTCAGGTGCGTACATTAAAATATGATGGTTGTTATGAAGTGGCATTATTGCCTAAATAACGATCAGCCTATTGTGAACCTTTGATAAAATTGATAATCTAACGAGCATTATCCTATTATTTTTTAAGACAACTAAAATGAAAAAATCAATGTTAAAATCTCTTTTATTTGCCATGATCGGTCTGTTTACTTTTTCTCAAGTACAAGCAGAAGAACGCGTTGTGGCGACCGTAAATGGTACACCAATTTTACAAAGCCAAGTGAATGCTGTGATGGGTAAAAAAGGTAGCCAACGTGCAGCATTAGATAAGATTATTGATGATATGCTGACAGAGAAAGCGATCAAAGAATCAGGTGTAAAAGTAAACCAAGCGGAAGTAAACCGTATCGTAGAAGATATTGCAGCGAAAAACGGTTTAACTTATGGTCAATTCTTAGATGCGCTCGATTATCAAGGCATTTCCTTAAATGCATTTAAGCAACAAATTTCTCGCCAAATGTTAATGGCGGGTGTGCGTAACCATGCTATTCAAAATAGCGTAGATGTGACTCGCGAGCAAGTGGATGCATTGGGTAAACAAATGCTTGATGAAGCAAAAGCAAAAGGCACGGCGCAAAAAGTGATGGGCAAAGAGTATGAAGTTCGTCATATTTTATTAAAATTAAACCCATAGCTGAATTATG
>CBCSVJ010000021.1:0-9027 GCA_965143545.1 uncultured Haemophilus sp.
ACGAAGTTCAAACTGCGATTGCTGCTTACCCAGAAGCGTTAACTGAATTATTAGATAATTATGACCAGGTTGAAGCGGGTAATTATCGTTTAGCTGATTTAATCACAGGCTTTGTGGATCCAAATGTTCCAGAAGAGGAAACCGCAAACATTGATGAAAATTTTGCTGATGAAGAGGAAAGTGCCGAATCTGCTGCAGACGTTGATGATGAGAGCGATGAGGAAGATGAAAGCGAAAACAGCTCAAGTTCTGATGACAGTGATTCAGATAACAGCATCGATCCTGAAGTAGCGCGTGAAAGATTTGCGGCATTAAGAGAGCAACACACAAAAACATTAGCAACTATTGCAAAACACGGACGCAGTGGTAAACGCGCAAAAGACCAAATTGCGCTACTCGCAGATATATTTAAACAATTCCGTTTAGTGCCTAAACAATTCGATGTACTTGTTTTATCAATGAAGAATATGATGAAGCGTGTACGTTCAGAAGAGCGTCAACTACAAAAAGTATTAGTTGATATTGCGGGCATGCCAAAAGATGAATTTGAGGCACTGATTATTGCTAATGGTAGCAGTGATGCATGGGTAGTAAAAGCATTAAAATCAACGAAAGCTTGGGCAAAACGTTTACCAAAATATGAAGAGCGTATTCGTTTATCTTTAGATAACTTAGCGAATATTGAACAGCAAACTAATCTTACCATCCAACAAATGCGTGAGATTTGCGATGCGGTGTCTCGTGGTGAACAAAAAGCTCGCCGTGCGAAAAAAGAAATGGTTGAAGCCAACTTACGTTTGGTCATTTCTATTGCGAAAAAATATACTAACCGAGGTTTACAATTTTTGGATTTAATTCAAGAAGGGAATATCGGTTTGATGAAGGCAGTAGATAAATTTGAATACCGTCGTGGTTATAAATTCTCTACCTATGCAACCTGGTGGATTCGTCAGGCCATTACTCGTTCGATTGCGGACCAAGCACGTACAATCCGTATTCCTGTTCATATGATTGAAACGATTAACAAATTAAATCGTATTTCTCGTCAAATGTTACAAGAAATGGGACGTGAAGCGACGCCTGAAGAGCTTGCTGAACGCATGGGAATGCCAGAAGATAAGATTCGTAAAGTGCTTAAAATTGCGAAAGAACCTATTTCTATGGAAACTCCAATCGGTGATGACGATGATTCACATTTAGGTGACTTCATTGAGGATTCAACCCTTGAATTGCCATTGGATTCAGCAACCGCACAAAGCTTAAAAGTGGCAACTCATGAAGTGTTAGAAGGTTTAACACCCCGTGAAGCAAAAGTATTACGTATGCGTTTTGGTATTGATATGAATACTGACCATACACTCGAAGAAGTGGGTAAACAATTTGACGTAACTCGTGAGCGTATTCGTCAGATTGAAGCAAAAGCATTGCGTAAATTACGTCATCCAAGTCGTTCTGAAACCTTAAGAAGTTTCTTAGATGAGTAATAATTCATTCATATAAAAAAGGCAGAAATATCTGCCTTTTTTATTTGATTAAATTTGGTTATTTACCACCAAATCACATTCCTTTAAAATATGCACCTTTCATCATTCAAAAAAAACAAAAAAGGAACTTTATGGAAGAATCTCAAGAACTAGAAAAGCTGCCTCGAGTAGTGACTAGTGTATTAAAAGTGATATTAAGTTTTTCACTTATTGCTTTGGCTTTAGTGTTGATTATTGCTTTAGCTAAAATCACCTACACCTTAGCAATTATGGTGTTCAATACATCAAGCGTAGTGCCTTATGATGTTGCTGAACAAGCCGTGATGTTTTTCTTATATTTCGGTTTTATTGGCCTAATCGTGCAATATTTTAAAAGCGGCTATCACTTTCCTTTGCGTTATTTTATTTACGCGGGGATTACCGCTATGTTGCGCCTGATTATTGTGAATCATGAGAGCTCAGTTGATACTATCTTATTCGCAGGCGCAATTTTAATTATGGTTATTGCACTTTGTTTAGTGTTGTATTCCAATAAAATTAAAATTTAAAAGTGCGGTCATTTTGACCGCGGTTTTGGAATGGATTATTCCGGTACAATCCATTCCACTGTCCAACTCCCCGTACCTTCAGGGACGAGTGTTTGGGTCAAATAAGGCAAAATAGATTTCATTTGCTGTTCTAATTGCCAAGGTGGATTAATCACCACCATTCCACTCGCGGTCATACCACGTTGATCGCTATCAGGGCGAACAGCCAATTCAATTTTCAAAATTTTACGAATTCCTGTTGCTTCTAATCCTTTAAAAATGCGTTTTGTCTGTTGGCGTAGAACCACTGGATACCAAATCGCATAAGTGCCTGTCGCAAAGCGTTTATAACCTTCTTCGATCGCTTTCACCACCAAATCATAATCTTCTTTTAATTCATAAGGCGGATCAATAAGCACTAAACCGCGGCGCTCTTTTGGTGGAAGCGTCGCTTTGAGTTGTTGGAAACCATTTTCTGATTTTGTCGTGATATTCTTAAACTCTTTAAAATTATTTCGTAATAATGGAAAATCACTCGGGTGTAATTCTGTCAGTAATGCACGATCTTGAGGACGTAATAGTTGTGCAGCAATCATTGGAGATCCTGCGTAATAACGTAATTCTTTACCACCATAATTGAGCTTTTTAATGAGATCCACGTAGCGTGCAACTTCTTCGGGTAAATCCGTTTTTTCCCAAAGTCTCCCAATTCCCTCTTTGTATTCTCCGGTTTTTTCTGATTCGTTAGAACTTAAGCGATAACGACCAACACCAGAGTGTGTGTCGAGATAGTAGAAACCTTTTTCTTTAAGCGAAAGATTTTCCAATATCAACATTAATACAATATGCTTTAACACATCAGCATGGTTGCCAGCGTGGAAACTGTGACGATAACTTAACATGGTTTGTCCTTTCGACGTAAAAAAGTGCGGTCAAAATTAACCGCACTTTTAGTATTTAAATCAGGGTTAGAATAATTCTTCTGGTTGCGTTGCAGGAATTGCGTCTTTGGTTTTACCTGTTCCGCCATTTAAGCGTTGTTGCAACTCTGGTGGGACATAATAACCGCGCTCTTTCATTTCCGCAATGTAAGTACGTTTAGGTTCGGTACCAACGATAAAGTATTCTTTACGTCCACCACCTTCAGAAAGTAAACCAGAGTTACTATCAATGGTTTTTTCCATGATGTTTGGAGGAAGCTCAAGTTGACGTTCTGGAACATCAGAAAGTGCAGCTTTCATATAAGAGACCCACGCAGGCATTGCGGTTTTTGCACCCGCTTCACCTTTACCTAATACGCGTTTATTATCATCGAAACCAACCTAGGTTGTTGTTACTAAGTTTGCACCAAACCCTGCGTACCAAGCCACTTTCGCACTATTAGTGGTACCGGTTTTACCACCGATGTCACTGCGTTTAATGCTTTGAGCAATACGCCAACTGGTACCTTTCCAACTAAGTCCTTGCTCACCATAAATCGCCGTATTTAATGCACTACGAATTAAGAAGGCTAACTCACCGCTAATCACACGAGGTGCGTATTCTTGTTTTGCTGCACCGTCTTTCGCATCCGCCATTAAATCAACAGAACCGTCATTTAATGCTGATGTTTGAAGTTCTGGCAAGTCAGGTACATTCTCAGGTTGCTGATCACCCTCACCTTCATCTGTATCGGTGTTGCTATTACCTTTAGCGGATTTTAGGTTATCAGGGTTAGCCACTTCTGCGACATCTTTAAAGCCATCAATTTTATCTTTGGTTTCACCATAAATCACAGGAATGTCATTACAGGTAATACAAGCAATTTTCGGGTTCGCAATAAATAAATCTTTACCGGTATTATCTTGAATTTTTTCGATAAGGTAAGGATCAATTAAGAAACCACCATTATCAAAAACTGCGTAAGCACGCGCCATTTCCAATGGTGTGAAGGATGCTGCACCTAATGCAAGCGCTTCGCTGGCAAAATATTGGTCACGTTTGAATCCAAAACGTTGTAAGAAGTCAGCCGTAAAGCCAACACCTGCAGTTTGTAGTGCACGGATGGCAATCATGTTTTTAGATTGACCTAAACCTACACGTAAACGCATTGGACCATCATAACGATCAGGTGAGTTTTTCGGTTGCCACAAAGGTTGTCCTGGTTTTTGGATAGAGATAGGACTGTCTTGCAATACGCTTGAAAGGGTTAAACCTTTTTCTAACGCAGCAGCATAGATAAATGGTTTAATTGAAGAACCAACTTGCACTAAAGATTGGGTTGCACGGTTAAATTTACTTTGTTCGTAACTAAAACCACCCACCATGGCTTCAATTGCACCATTATCGGAGTTTAATGAAACTAATGCCGAGTTAGCTGCAGGAATTTGACCTAAAATCCATTCACCGTTATCACGTTTACGAATCCAAATCTGTTCGCCCACTTTAACTGGTGATCTTCCTGCCCAACGCATTGCGTTAGAAGAAAGCGTCATTGTTTCATTATTGGATAAAAGTAATTCTGCACCATTCTTACCTAATGCGGTTACCGCTGCAGGAATAAAAGGTTCTGAATCCGGTAATTTTTTCAAGAAAGCGACAATACGCTCGTTGTCCCATACGGCTTCACCTTTTTTCCATAGTGGCGCACCGCCACGCCAGCCATGACGCATATCATAATCGATCAGGTTATTACGTACGGCTTTTTGTGCTTCTGCTTGATCTTTTGACAGTACAGTTGTGAAGACTTTATAACCTTTGGTGTAAGCATCTTCCTCACCAAAACGTTTCACCATTTCTTGACGAACCATTTCAGTCACATAGTCAGCACGGAATTCAAATTTTGCACCGTGATAACTTGCGACGATTGGCTCTTTGATGGCTGCATCATATTCTGCTTTGGTGATTTTATTTTCATCCAACATACGACCTAATACCACATTACGGCGTTCTTCAGCACGTTTTGGTGAATATAACGGGTTCATTGTTGAAGGTGCTTTTGGTAAGCCTGCAATCACAGCCATTTCAGAGAGCGTTAATTTATCTAAGTTTTTACCAAAGTAGGTTTGTGCGGCAGCCGCGACGCCATAAGAACGATACCCTAAGAAAATTTTATTTAAATAGAGTTCTAAAATTTCTTGTTTGCTTAAGGCATTTTCAATTTCAATGGCTAAGACTGCTTCGCGAGCTTTACGAATAATGGTTTTTTCTGGCGTTAAGAAGAAGTTACGCGCAAGCTGTTGCGTAATGGTACTTGCCCCTTGAGATGCTCCACCATTGTTGACGGCAACAAAAATCGCACGAGCAATACCGACAGGGTCTAAACCGTGATGTTCATAAAAACGGCTATCTTCTGTTGCTAAGAAGGCATCTTGCAGGCGCTGAGGCACATTTTCTAATTTTACTGGAATACGGCGTTGTTCACCGACTTCACCGATTAATTTGCCATCAGCCGTATAGATTTGCATTGGTTGTTGCAACTCAACGGTTTTTAGGCTCTCAACCGATGGTAAGGAGGATTTTAAGTGAAAATACAGTACACCACCGGCGACTAACCCCAGTATACATATCGTAAATAGGGTACTTAATATTAATTTTGCGATCCGCATCGTAAAATTCTCTCTGGTTTAATGAATATTCAAAAAATTAAAATTATGATTTTGGCTGCTAAGTATAAAAGATTAATCCCCTAAAGAATAGGAAAGAATATGGGAATTGCCAATAGAAAGCAGCAAAAACAAAAAATTGGTGTGAGTAAACAACAAGATAACCTCTATTTTGTTTGGCTAGATGAATTACACAAAGTTCAATCTATTTGCTTGAATGGACAACAAAAGGACATTTTTTCCCAGTTATTGCCTTATTTACCGCAAAAAACTAACCAATGTTGTTTCATCGGCGCCATTTCACCCCATTTAACTTGGTCTAAAACGCTTATTTTACCGCAAACACTCATTGCTCAGTAATGTGAACAACAATGTCGTTTCATTTTGAAAAAAGAATTACCGATTCCGTTAGATGAATTATGGTTTGATTATCTTACAACGCCATTAAAACAAGGTTTTCGATTGGATATTACGGCTATTCGACAAGAAAGCGCTAAAGCGGAATTAGCAAAATATTTGCCGCTAAAATTGAGCGCACTTGATTTACTGAATCACAGCATTTTGCGTGCATTTTATGCCATTTTAGGTCAAGAGCCGACTAACACCTTATTTTTGTATCAAGATCAACAAGGTTGTCTCGCCGTTTGTGAACGCGTACAACAACGACAAGTCTTGCAATCTCAAAGTGATTTATCTGAGCTTTATCAACAATTTATCCAGCGTTTTCCTGAAACAATAGAACAGATTTATGTGTATCAAACGCCCGATATATTAAATTCACGCACAGTCGAATTACTGCCTCAGGATTGGCAACGCATTGAAACGGATTTACCTTTCATCGCTTTAGGCAATGCACTCTGGCAAACCGATTTAAAGCTAGTGGATTTATCCTCAAAAACGACCGCACTTTTGACTCCAAGTAATCGGGAGAGTGGTGATGTTAAGCCTTAATCTATTGCCTTGGCGCTTAGAACAACATCAAAAGGCTTTTCGTCGTTTTATGTGGCAAGGTTTAATTTGGCTAGTTTGCTCAGTCTTGATTGTCGTTGGTTTGAGTCAGCTTAATGAACAACAAGCGCAAGCCCTAAATCAGACAAAAGAAAAACTGACACAAATAACTTATCAAGCTCATCAGAAGCGTATTCAAGTTCAGCAACTACAAAGTAGTCTGAAAGAAATAAATGAACTGACAGAAATGGATACAGAATATGTGTATCAGATGCTTAACTTATTAAGTGAGCTGCCATTACAACAAGGTGAGTTAGATGTATTTACACTCAATGCTAAGCAAGTTGTCCTTTCAGGCATGACAGAAAGCCAACAAGAGTTTGAAGCAATACATCAATTTCTTAAACATCATTTTACAGAGGTTAATTTGACCAAGTTTCAACCAGTGCAACAACAGTTATTCTTTCAATTTGATATTCAGTTATTGGAGTCTGAGCAATGAAGAATCTTATCGATGAGATTGTTCAAAAAACTGCACCAGGTTGGTTAGGTAAATGGCTTCGATTATCTCAAATGGTGCATGCTATCTTTTGGGTGAGTGCATTAAGTGCAGTCATTTTTTTACCTGTTTTTCGTTACGTTGAAAATACCAATGAACGGCATCGACTTGACGCAGAATTGAGTTTGCAGCAGCAAGAGTGGGATAAACAGGAAAAGATTTTACAAACCTTAAGGCAAAAGTCAGATAGCCGACAACTTTCTCCAGAGTTGGCTAATTCTGTGTTGCCGATCAATCAGCATGTTCAGGCGTTGTTAAATGGGCGACTTCGTTCGTTGGATTTGCGTTGGGATTTTTCTCAACATACGTTGTTGCATTTGTCATTACAAGGCTATTTTGTCGATTTACAGAAATTTTTGACCGCACTTTTAAACGATATTCCTAAACTTTCTTTAACGCAATTAAATATTGAAAAATTAGATGAATAGGAAAATGCTTCTATTACATGTGAGTTAATTTTCCAATTGAATAAGGACAAGTAATGAAAAAGCTCTTTTTAATCTTGATAGCGACTTTTTCTGTATCCGTATTTTCGCAAGATCCTTTTGATCGTAAACAAAGAGAACAAACCGAATATCCAAAAGAGGGGCTCACCCTACCGCCGGTGTTGGCTTGCGTGTATTCGGAGCCGAGACTGGCGGAGGAACGCCCATTGGCTCAGCTACATATTGTGGGAGTCGTGCAATATGGTAAACAGGCAGAAGTGTTATTTAATGATGATGGGCATATTCTGTCTGTTCAAATCGGGCAGAGGATTGGAAAGGAAGGCTATTTAATCGAAAAAGTGAGTAAAAACAGCGTGGCGCTTCAAAGTTATAAAGCAGGGCAATGTGAACAAACGACCTCAATCATAATGAGATTTTAAAATGATAAAGCAGAAAATAAAAACAAAGTGCAGTCAGTTTTTAATGTGTTTTTTGATCCTATGGACAACTTACTCAGCGGCAGAAAATCGCGTATTTTCACTTCGCTTAAAGCAAGCTCCCATGGTGGCGACACTCCAACAACTTGCTCTTGAGCAAAATGCTAATTTAATGATTGATGATGAGCTAGAAGGAACGCTTTCATTACAATTAGATAACGTAGATTTTGATCGTTTATTGCGTTCTGTCGCAAAAATCAAAGGGCTCTCTTTTTATCAAGAAAATAATATTTATTATTTGGGTAAGCCTTCTCAACATGAACAATATGCAGAGAAAATGACAGAACCTATGGCGATTAGTGGGGAAAGTTTGCCTAGTGAAACACCACTTGTGAGTACAACGATTAAACTGCATTTTGCCAAGGCCTCTGATGTGATGAAATCTTTAACAACTGGTAGTGGTTCTTTGCTTTCACCTAGCGGCACAATTACATTTGATGATCGAAGCAATGTGTTACTGATTCAGGATGATGCACGTTCTGTCAAAAATATTAAAAAATTGATTGCAGAACTGGATAAACCCATTGAGCAAATTGTCATTGAAGCACGTATTGTGACGATTACCGATGAAAGCCTAAAAGAATTAGGTGTACGTTGGGGCATTTTTAATCCTACTGAGGCTGCCCATCGAGTGAGTGGCAGTCTAGATGCAAATGGTTTTAGTAATATCAGTAATAATTTAAATGTGAATTTTGCGACAACGGTCACGCCGGCCGGCTCATTAGCACTTCAAGTGGCTAAAATTAATGGCCGATTATTAGACTTAGAATTGACTGCACTTGAACGTGAAAATAATGTAGAAATTATTGCGAGCCCTCGCTTACTCACGACTAATAAGAAAAGCGCAAGCATTAAACAAGGGACAGAAATTCCTTATGTAGTGACGAATGGGAAAAATGACACACAATCAGTAGAGTTTCGCGAGGCTGTCTTAGGATTGGAAGTCACGCCGCATATTTCTAAGGATAATAATATTCTATTGGATTTATTAGTGAGTCAAAAT
>CBCSVJ010000022.1:0-8831 GCA_965143545.1 uncultured Haemophilus sp.
TTGAGTCCATTGAGTTTTGCACAAGAAAAGGTGTCTTTGGCGGATATCCCCTTGAAGACGTTGGATAATCAAACTGTATCTTTATCACAATATCAAGGTAAGCCACTATATATCAAAATGTGGGCATCTTGGTGTCCAATTTGTTTAGCGGGGTTAGCGGAAATTGATGATCTTAGTGCTGAAAAGAATTTGGATTTTAATGTGATTACGATTGCTTCGCCAGGACAAAAGAACGAACAAAATAGCTCAAAATTTATCAATTGGTATAAAGGCTTGGACTATAAAAATATCACCGTATTATTGGATGAAAAGGGTGAAATCATTAAACGAGCCAATGTATTAGGCTATCCGTTTAATTTGCTGTTGGATAAGGATTTAAACCTTATTAAAGCACAACCAGGACATTTGAATTCAGATCAAATTAAACAATTTGTGAAGGAATAAAAAAGTGCGGTCATTTTGGACCGCACTTTTAATATTGGCTTGATTATGCAAATGCCTGTAATTCAGGATTGATTGGGGTTTCAGCAATGTTGTTCACATAATTACATAATGTGGCAAGGCTAACACCTAAAATAACATCAATAGCATTTTCTTGAGTATAACCCGCATCAAAGAATACTTTAAGCTGTGCTTCCGTTAATTTTGCTTTTTGTAAAATAACAGCAAGGGTGAAACGCGCTAAAGTATCGAGTTTTTTATCACTTTCAATGCGAGCCGTCGCACGAATTTGGTTTACAAGCTCTTCTTCAAGTTTTAATACTTTTAAAGCGATTTTCGTGTGGCCTGCTACACAGAAACCACAACCGTTGACTACAGCTGCGGTAATTTGCACCACTTCGCGTTCTGTTGCGGTTAGGCTATTACGACCATTAATACCGCCCACCGTGCGATAAGTTTCAAGTGCAGTAGGGGCATTCGCGAGAACACCAATTAAATTTGGAATAAAACCATTGGCATTTTGTACGGCTTTTAAGGCTTCTTGTGCTGCTTCAGGTGCTGATTCAATGGTGTGAATTTTAAATTGAGACATAAACTACTCCTAAGGGATAAATCATAAATTTCCGCTTGATAATACCTTTCTAACTTAAATAAGAAAAAGAAGAAAAGCTTATTTCATATAGCCAAAAGTTATGATTATTTTGGAGCAGCTATGCTAAATGCGTTTTAACGACAGACAGCAATCTTTCCAGCTCTTTTTTGCCTTTTTCGGAAAGGACTTTGTTGTCGCGCAACATTTGGGTGGCACGAGCTTCAATAAAGCGAAGGTAATCACTGTTTTGGGTTTCTTGGAATTGCTTCTCGGCTAATTGCATTTCAGTGAAATCTTTATTGGTTTGAGCAATCAGCATTTTTTGTCCGATTAATACAATTAATGCGATGACGGCGCCATAGCCATTAGTGGGGTAATAAAGAATGCCCGCCAGAACAAAAAGTGCGGTCACTAAATTGGATGAATTTTTAATATAGCCTTCAGCCGGTGGTGGCTTGATGAGATCTTTCCAGTTCATAGGATTTATATGTCATGCTAAAAAATTTGCCTTCCCTCAAGCGAAAGAGGGAAGGCAATATCATAATATATTACGCTAACACACCAAAATGATAGCCTAAAATACCTACGCCGAATAAGGCGAAGATGATGTACATGGCGTTGATTTTTTTACGTAATAAATACATACATAAGAAGGTTAAACCTAACGCCGCAAGGCCAGGGAGAAGATCGTTTAACACGCTTTGTACGGTGGTCACCACTTCTTCGCCCATTTGGTTTTTATAGCGGGAAAGTTCTAATGGAATGTTGATACTTGTCCATTTCGATACCAGTGAGCCCATGACAAAGAGACCGAGGATAGACGCCCCCTGCGTCAATTTTTGTAAGCGACCGCCACCCATATCGTTAACGATTGTGGTACCTTTTTCATAGCCGTATTTGAAACCATACCAACGAGTTACTGCACGGCAAAGGTTGATACCGATGAAGAAAAGCAATGGTCCTAAAAGGCTACCAGTAATGGCTAAACCTGCACCAAGTGCGGCCAATACAGGACGTAATGTTCCCCAGAAAATTGGGTCACCCACACCGGCTAATGGGCCCATTAAACCGACTTTCACCCCGCTGATTGCTGAGTCATCAATATCGTTACCGTTCGCACGTTCTTGTTCCATCGCAGCGGTTACACCGATGATAGATGAGGCTACCCAAGGTTGGGTGTTGAAGAATTCTAAGTGGCGTTTTAATGCTGCGGCTTGATCTTCTTTTTTGCTGTAAAGACGTTTAATGGCTGGGATCATCGATACACAGAAACCCATTGCTTGCATACGTTCAAAGTTAAAGGAACCTAGCAAGAAAGTTGAACGCCAGTAAGTGCTACGAATATCGCCTTTTGTTAATGATTTTTTAGTTTGTTCAGTCATAATTTCTTCCTTATAGTCCTTCAAGTTCATCGTCAGCTAATTCACGTTTTGCAACTGCTTGTGGTGCAGTAGATTGATGGAAACGTGGGTTCAATTGAATGTAAATCATCGCTAAGCATGTACCTAAAATACCGAGACCGACAAGGTTGTAATTGGTGAAAGAGGCGATTACGAAGCCTAGGAAGAAGAATGGCATTAATGCGCCTGCACGCATCATATTGATGACCATCGCATAACCGACGACCACGATAAAACCACCAGCGATTTGTAAACCGCGAGTAACCACTTCTGGAATCGCATTCAATGCTTCAGTCACCGTATCAGTACCTGCCACTAACGCAACGAAGAAGGTTGGAATTGCCACACGTAACGCTTGTAATGCAAGACCGCTGAAGTGACAGAATTCAATGCCGCGGAAGTTCGCTTTCGCGGCAAAATCATCGGCTTTGTGTTGAAGGAAGATGGTTAAAGTACGCACGAAGATAGTTAATACTTGACCTGCTGCCGCTACCGGAATTGCAATTGCTAATGCGCTACCTTTATCTTGGCCGCCTTTAATGACGAGGATCGTTGCAATCACACTGGCTAATGCCGCATCCGGTGCCATTGCCGCACCCACGTTCATCCAGCCTAATGCCACTAATTCAAGGGTACCACCGACAATAATACCGGTTTCTAAATCACCTAATACTAAGCCGATTAGGGTACAAGCAACTAAAGGACGATGAGTTTGACGTTCGTCCAATACACTCCCCATACCGCAACTGGCGGCAACGAGCGTGACTAAAATAATTTCCATTGTTGTCATAATGAATTGTCCTCGTAATTAAAATTGAATCGCATCAAGCTCTTTGTGCGTGAGCATTGATTTTGGGCTGCTCGCCACTTGTTGTAAGCTTAATTCCACACCTTTATCTAAAAGCTGTTTAAATGCCGCTACATCTGTTGGGTTGACGGCAACAGCTTGAGAAATAAGTTTATCGCCTTCGCGATAGGTCATACCGCCCACATTGACCTTATCAATTTTCACGCCACCCTCGATTAAACGCAGGATGTCTGTTGGGTTGGTTACCAACCAAAGAATGTTTTTACCTGCATATTTCGGGTTGTGATACACCTTAATGGCTTTTTCTACTGGAATCACATAAGCTTTTAAATGTTCAGGCGCGATTTGAAGTAATAAATCACGACGAAGCGCATCATTTGCCACATCATCATTTACCGCAAAAATGGCTTCGCATTTCACTGCTTTCGCCCAAGATGTCGCCACTTGACCGTGGATTAAACGGCTATCAATACGCAATAAGGAAATGTTCATATTGCCAGAAAGTGCGGTTGGATTTGGAGCGGTTTTTGGTGCTTCAGCTGGTTTAGCGGCTGGCGTTGGAGCAGGCTTGCTTTCTTTAGGTTGACGGAAGGATTTCACGGCAGCGACCCCGACTTCTTTCGCGGTTTCTACCAATTCATCTAAGCTGGCGCCATCTTTAGCATCAAGCACTTCTAGCAACATCGGTAGATTAATGCCGGTGACGATATCGGTATTATCCCTTTCACTGGCAACTCGGCTTGCCGCGTTATAAGGGCTACCACCAAATAAATCGACCAAAAAGAGCACCGGTTCATTTTCAGGCAGCGTGGCAATAATCGCATTGTATTTCTCGATTAAATGCTCACCGCCTTCACCCGGTAAGAAAGTCACGACATGGCAGTTTTCATCTTCGCCATACACCATAGCGGCGGAATTGACGATTTCTTCAGAAAACTTACCGTGCGTTGCAACGATAATGTGGGTCATGGATATTCCTCCCATTGAGTTGATAAAATCAGTCTATTTTGCTTTCAATACGCATTGCGCAAACGATTGCTCCGAATGGAGTTTAGTGTATGGATTTGAAGATTACCGTCAAATAAAGAATAGTCAAATAGTGATCGAGATCAAATAAACAGGTAAGATGACTTACAACTTTTGAGGTATTTATGAATGAAATGCAAAGTGCGGTAGATTTTTTGATTATTTTTCAGAATAGAAAGCATTTCGCGACAAGATAAATAGGAAAAGGTTAAAATAAGCCAAATTTTCTGTTGGGAGTTTCGATGTTTTTTGTTTATCTCATTATCGCCTTAGCGGCAGGTGTCGCACTCGCGACGCAATCAGCCATTAATACGCAATTGGCGAAAGCCATGAGTGGCGAAGCGGTGATCGCGACCTTTATTTCTTTTGCAGTGGGAACAATCGTTCTCTTTTTTATTGCTTGGGTAAAAACCGATTTATGGGGCAATTTATCAACCGTCCCTTCACAACCTTGGTGGAAATTAATTGGTGGGATACTCGGTGCAGTTGTCGTGTTCACAACGGTTTTGCTTGCACCTAAGCTAGGCATTACCGCGATGTTATTTTTTATCATCGTCGGACAATTAATTACTGCAGCTACTATCGATCATTTTGGTCTTATCGGTATGCCGATTCGAGAAGTCAATATCACGAAATTTATCGGCTTAATTATTGTCGCCTTTGGATTAGTATTTTATTTCTTTGGGGATAAGTTAGTTGAGCTATTTGGGACGAGATAAGATAGAATACGTCTCTGTTCATTTATTTATCGCGTAATTGGGGAAACTATGCGAAAGCGTTGCCTGTGGGCTTTGATTATTTTGTTGCTGTTGATCGTAGTAAGCGTTGGCTTAGTGCGCGTTTTTGCGACCCCGAAACGTGTGGAACAACTTGCAAATTATTTTTTAGCACCACATTATCACATTGAATTAGCTGATGACTGGCAATGGAAAGCGACAGGTTTAACGCTACCAGAGCTAAAAGTGAAAACAGACCAATGTACTCTCGTAAACCTCAATGATGCGCAACTTACTTGGTGGAATACGCATAGTCTTGATATTGAAAAGGCTAGCTTGAATAATGATTGTTTAACTCATTTGCCAAGCGATAACGCTGAAAAAACACCGCCAAATTTAACCGCACTTTGGGCGGCATTACCTATTTCTGATGTCAAAGTTAAACACTTTCAATTAACGAATACCGAAGCGCTGAAACAAGCTGCTTTGCAGCCTTTTTTATCAGCTGATTGGGCGTTAGATGCCAACTATAATGGCAACCAATTAGCGCTTGAAGCTCAAGCGAATAATGATGGGCTTGAGCTACATCACCAATCCACGGTCACGCCACGAGATGGGATCTTCCAATGGACGGGCAATACCGATATCAAACAATCAGGCGATAAAACCTATGATCTTCAGTTCACTGCAAATTTTGAGCCCGATCTTTCTCAACTGCCTCAACAAGGAAATGTTTTATTCAATTGGAATAACCCAGAACTAGCTGTCACAAAAGGCGAGGCAAAAGTGTCGTGGCAAGGTGCGGATGGTCAGTTAAATGTTCAAGATTTAACGGCAAATTCGCCGTTGTTGGATGTGCCTTTCGTCTTCACCAAAGACGGTTTGGATATTTCATGGGGGAAATTTTATTGGACCTTTGACAGCTATCAACCGATTAAAGGCTTCCTTGGCTTATCTATTCACCGTGCGGCAGAAGGCTTGTTGCCATTAAGCATTGATATGAACGTGATCTTGCAAACCTTTGGTGAAATGGGCAAAGGGGAGATCGTGATTTCAGGTAAAAATGGTGAAATCGGAGGTGGCGATGACAATAATGAATTGGATTTTGAGCTGAAAACACGTGGAGATTTACGTTATAACTCGACTGTGGCGCTCACCAATTTAACTTATCATCTAGGCGGGATTTTTACGCATCCCGTGGTGTATTTTTATCCGGGGTCGGTCTTTAAAATGGATACTGTGCAACCCGATACCAAATTGCATGTTCGTTTACCGTTAGATGACATTATTATCGGTCGTTACGGCTTAGAAGGGCGTTTGCAAGCAACGTTGAATGGCACAACCCCGCAGTTTGAAAATCTCAATTTAAAATTAGACGGAAACGCCCACGAGTTTATTGCCGGTATTAAAACCGTGTTTGACTTCCGAGATGAAGAACATAAGTTACAGTCGGTGGAAAAACAAGCGACAAACCGTTGGGATTGGATTATCAATGGCAGTGCAAACTGGAAATCCTTAAATACGCCAGTCAAAATGGAAGGTAAAGGCTTTTGGGAAGCCGATCATATTGAAT
Organism: uncultured Haemophilus sp.; assembly: GCA_965143545.1. Lineage (GTDB taxonomy): Bacteria > Pseudomonadota > Gammaproteobacteria > Enterobacterales > Pasteurellaceae > Haemophilus_D. The sequence goes on from CBCSVJ010000022.1 coordinate 6,557, forward strand.
TAAATCAACTTTCTGCTCATTCCAAAGAAGTCAAAATGAAAGAGGTAAAAATGGCGCCACTTTCATTGGAACTTAAAGATCGACTCCGCTGGGATTATGAAGAAGAACATATTCGCGGCTTGTTGCAAGCAAAAACTGAGTGGATTGAATTTGCTTATGGCGGTCGTTTTGTTTCGCCCATTTTCAGCTTAGGCATTGATGGTAAGAGTATCGGTATCTTCAATTTTGCAGGTGATTTAAAGGCGGGCTCGCTTGGGCCATTAGATGTCTTAGGCGTATATCAGAATAGCGCACTTTCAGGCGAAATCAGCTGGAAAGAACAATCTGCAAAAGTTTTCCAATCACTCTTCCCACAAAAATGGAACTGGTTAATCCATGAAGGGAGCATCAAAGGACAGAGCAAATTCGTGATTAATACCAATGGCGTGAAAATGGGCGGAGAGCTTAACTTAAAAGGCGGCAAAATCACCATGCCAGATGGTGAAGTGTATGGCTTGAACATTCGCTTCCCGATGAATTATGAAAACGAGGCATTGCAAGTGGCTTCGAGTAAACCAATCCATATTTCGACTCAAAATATTCGCTATGGTGCGCTTTCCGTCGCAAATGGGGAATTGGATTTGTTTGGACGTTATCCAAACACCATGAAAAATCCGCTTACCTTGAGAAATGTGAAACTTTCCTTATTTGATGGTGAATTGACAGTACCTCAGCTCAGTTTCCCACAAAGTAAAATGGCGACACTTTCTTTTACCAATATCGATTTAGCCCAAGTGTTAGCTTTGGCACAATATAATCAAGTAACCTTAACTGGCCGTGCTAATGCGACCCTGCCATTTTGGCTTGGACATAAGGAATGTTTGATTTGTAATGGCACATTGGAACAGGTGGGAAATGTGTCTATCAAATTAACCGATGAAATGGTAAAAGGGCTAAAAAAAGGCGGATGGACAGAAAATATTCTGGTGGATTTATTAAAAGAAATGGAACTGCAAAATTCCCATGCGGCTGTGACGCTCGATCCGAAAGGACAAATGACGTTGCGTGCGAGCATTAGTGGATTTAATCCAACCAAGCGAACTCATAATCCGATAACGTTAAATTATACGCACCAAGAAAATATGTTTGAATTGTGGAATATGATTGACTACGGCTCGCAATTTGAACAAAATCTGCAATATAAACTTTATAAGCAATTAGACAAAGACAAATGATAAAACACTTTAAATTTCAACTGCACTTTTTTATTTTTGCGGCGATGTTCACGCTCACAGCTTGCACACCGACCATCCAATTGGATACACCAAAGGAAGGCATCACCATTAACATGAATGTGGTGGTGGACCACAATATTAAAGTGGAAATGGATGAGAAATCTCAAAAAGCTGTGGGTGAAGTAGAGCCTGCGAAGAAATAATTGAATAAATTAAAAAGGCTATCTGAATGTTAAATTTCAGATGGCCTTTTTCATTTTTAAGTGCGGTTAAATTTTCAGGCATTTTGCTTAATTTACCGTTTATTGTCATTCTATTTAGGAGTACTATGACGATTAGCTAAATGATTAAACAAACCTATTATTTCTATTTAATGGAGATTAAACGATGAAAAAGTTACTCGCTGTAGCAATTTCAGCGGTTGCCATTAGCACCTCTTTTGTTGCTTATGCAAATACTGCACCACAAACGGAACAAAGCGCAGTACAACCAGAAAAAGCAAAAGGCGTTTGGATTGATGTGCGTTCTGCTGAGGAGTTTAATGCTGGTCATTTACAAGGTGCGGTGAATATTCCACATGATAAAATCATTGAAGGTGTTAAAGCGATTGGCTCAGATAAAGATGCACCGATCAACCTTTATTGCCGTAGCGGTCGCCGTGCCGAAACCGCACTCACTGAGTTGAAAAATGCAGGTTATACCAATGTAACCAACCACGGCGGTTATGAAGATTTGGTTAAAAAAGGTTTGAAATAAACATCCCATTATTTAAAGCAAAATCCCCTAGAGCAGAACAGTAGGGGATTTTTACTATAAAGAGCGGTCAGATTTTCCAGTATTTTTGCAAATGCTCTTCAAAACTTGACCACTTGCATCATTATCAAGACCGCAGCCGTCTGAAACATTGATAGACCGGTTACTGATGTTCGCTTTCTGCTACTTTTGTCCATTTTGCCAATGTCTGTTTCATCTGTGCCTGAGGGATGAAGCGGGCCATCCGTTCTACTTCCTTGCCTTGATAAAACAGCAGCCATGCAGGTGCGGTCAGCACGTGGAAACGT
>CBCSVJ010000023.1:0-8788 GCA_965143545.1 uncultured Haemophilus sp.
CCACACAAGGCCTTGTTGGGCAGAAGTGTGGTCTAAGTTCCCATTAAATTTTTCTGCTAACGCATGATAAAGACGAAGCGAACCTAACTTACCTGGCGCAGCGGGAATATGATGAATCACCGTTTCACCGTTTAATACGTCTAAACCTGTTAGATGATCAATGCTTGGTAAAGTCTCTAAAATGTCTTTAAAGTTCATGATTGCTTTCCTACATACTTTTTAACTGTTATATCATTATAATTTACAATGTACCCAAATTTCGATACTTTCCTCTTCACAACTAAAATAATGCTTGGATACGATTGTTGATAAACTATTTTTGAGTTAAATAACTCATCACCATATTCTTTTGAGGTTACATAAACATAATATTTTGGCCTTTGTCTATACCCACCTTTTTCGTACTCTAATTTCGTAATAATAACTTCAGAAGTTTTTTCCTCTCCAAATACTGTTGAGTAACATATCATAAACAGCGGTTCTAGAAAGATAAAAGCTATTACGGGTGGAGTTAATATCAACTCTAATGCTACTCTAATCCATGAAAATCTCCCTGTTTTATCTGAGCTATATCGAATGGAAGATTTCAAGGTTCTATATTCATAATAATCATCAGAATTCGACCAAAGAATTATTGGAATACCAATACAATAAGCAACAAAAATACACCAATATAGGGTACGATTACTATACGAGTGTATATAATGTGTATCAGTAAGATAAATTAATCCCCATAGCACCCCGACGAAGAGTGAGAATAAGGTCAAAAGACAAAGTAGCAGCCCTAAATTAGAATATCTTTTAAACATCGCTTAAGAAATTACTTGCTCTGAATTTACTTCGCCATTCCCCCCCATAAAGCGCACTTCGGGCTGTAAATACACACCAAATTTATCTGCTACGGTTTGACGGATATGATGTGCAAGCTTAACAACATCCTGTCCCGTAGCATTGCCTTTATTAATGAGCACTAAAGCTTGTTGTTGATGAACGGCCGCGCCACCGATTTGAAAACCTTTTAAATGGCATTGATCGATTAACCAACCCGCAGCAAGTTTCACAGAGCCATCCGGTTGTGGAAAGTGCGGTAGATTTTCGACCTGTTTTTGGATTTTCACAAATTGTTCTGCACTCACCACAGGATTTTTGAAGAAACTGCCCGCATTACCAAATTCTTTTGGATCGGGTAATTTGCTACGGCGAATATGGCACACTTCATCAAACACTTGTTTTGCCGTTACCGTTTGAGGATCAAAATTCACTAATGAGCCATATTTTAAAATCGGTTGCCAATTTTTCGCTAATTTCAATCCAACAGCCGTTATCACATAACCCTGCGCATAGCGATGTTTGAAAATACTTTCACGGTAACCAAATTCACATTCGCTCGCCTGCAAACGGAATTGTTCGCCCGTGTTAAGATTCAACACATCCACATAATCGCACACATCTTTAAACTCTACGCCATACGCACCGATATTTTGAATTGGTGCGGAGCCGGCACAGCCTGGAATGAGTGCAAGATTTTCTAAACCATTAATTCTTTGTGAAAGCGACCATTCCACCAACTGATGCCAATTTTCGCCACCATTAACATGCAAATAATGGTAATCGCTATCTTCTGTATGTTGAATACCCGATAAACGGTTAACAATTACAACACCTTGGAAATCTTCTAAAAACAGCATATTGCTGCCTTGACCTAAAAATAAGACTGGTAGCTTTTCAGCTTTCGCCTTTTGCCAAGCTTGTTGGATTTGTTCAATCGATGTGGCTTCAATAATTTCACGTGCATTTGCTGGAATATTGAAGGTGTGAAACGGTTGTAAACTTTGCATTAACTTTCCTTAAAAAAACGTGTGAGGGAGCGTGATTTTCACCATCGTACCACCTTGCTCCCCTTTTAAAATTGTAAGCTGAGCATTTAATTGGCGACTGCGTTCAGTCATGATATTTAAACCATAATGCCCTTCTGGCTCGTCTAACGTCGGAATCCCTACGCCATTATCTTGCACAAGAATTTCGTATTCCCCTTCTGCATTGATGTGTGCTTTTACCTCAATCAACGTACCTTTTGAGTGTTTAATCGCATTCAGCGTTGCTTCACGCACAATTTGTAGAACGTGCACTAATTCTTGTGGATTTAAACTTTGTGATGGCAAACTGCAGTCCACGGTCATTTGCATCTTCGTTTGCGAACGTAAACTTTCGATAACTTGCTCCAAGGCAACCTGTAGATTGGCTTCTTGTACCGTTAAACGGAAAGTCGCTAATAATTCTCGTAATTGAGAATACCCATCTGATAAGGCTTGTTCAAATTCGCCAATGATCGCAATGCTTTTCTCTTTTGATTCCTCGTCTTCTTTCTTCAAATTATGCTTTAACAACGTTAATTGAATTTGTAAGAAAGACAGTACTTGCGCCAACGAGTCATGTAATTCCCTGGCAATAATTGACCGCTCTTCCATCAATAAGAGTTGCTCTTGTTGGCGTTGCGTTTTGTGTGAATACAACGCTTTTGCCACCATTTGTCCTAGGTTTTTCATCATTCGCGGATCGGGACAAGGTAAACCGGCTTGCCATGAGAGCACTGCTAAGTTTTCATTTTCAATGGAAAGTTCTTCGACTTGAAGTGATTGTTTAGGATCTTTTTGACCAAAAGAAATTTCCCAATGTTCTGATCCGAAAATTTCTAACTCAATGTAGCGTAAATGTTCGCTGACACGAATATGATTGAGCACTTGGCTGAGAATTTTATCATTAATCTTAGTGGGCGTAAGTAACTGTGAGCTTTGATAAAGTGTTGTTAAAGAGCGGTTGGTTTGACGCAACTTTTGCGTTTGCTCATTTACCGCATCTTCTAAACGCGAATAAAGTCGCCCTAACTCTGATGACATTTGGGTAAACACTTTCGCTAAAATACCCAGTTCATTATTGCTTTCTGTATCAAGCTGGATATGGTTAAACTGCCCCATTTGTACTTGCATGCTGGCTTTGGTCATCTGCTCTAAAGGCTTCACGACTTCGCGCTTCATATACCAAATCACATAAGACACCATCGCAAGAATCAATAGCATGGAAACACACAATACCGAAACTGCAATAATCCATTTTAGTTCAGCAAAGCGTTGCAATTCCAACACAAAATCATCGACATCTTGTACATAACTTTTTAGTTCGGCGTGATATTTTTCAATTTGATGGCTACGTGCAAAATCGGACATCACCGTCCAGCGTTTAAGGATTTCTTGATAGGACTCTCTCACACCTGATGGCGCAAAAAGCTGATTTTGAACTGTCAGCAAAGCATCGGCATTGAGACTGCGTTGATAACGCACTAAATTCTGATCCACCGTATCCAGCGAACGTTCCATTTCCGTTAATAGCCGATAACTTTGCATACGCAAAGAACCGGAAATATTAATGGCTTCCGCATCCGATTTATTACTGGCCATCACGATCAAACTCAATGAGCTAATAATGCCCATGAAAATAATGACCACAAATAAATATTTAGCAATACGAGTAGAAACTGAACGTTTAGCGTACACGATAATTCTTCAAAATTGGAAAAAGTGACCATAGTTTAGCACAAAGTGCGGTTGAAATTGGCTGATTTTTCACAAATAAAAAACATCGGCTTTGACACCGATGTTTTCAAAAACTTGAATTTTTTTGACCGCACTTAGCTCAATTCTTTGCCTTTTAATTCTGGCACTAAGAAGACTGTCGCTACCATGTCGATGACATAAATCACCGCCAAGAAAGCAATTGCAATACTGAATGAGTACGCAGAGACAATCGCTCCGACAACAACTGGTCCAAAACCACCAACAGCACGACCTAAGTTAAACAACACATTTTGTGCCGTTGCTCGTGCTTCTGTCGGATAAGCTTCAGCCATTAATGCGCCATAACCGCCCATCATGCCGTTTACAAACATCCCTAAGAATGCACCGGCCACCAACATAGCGGTTGGGTCAGTTAATTGAGAGTAAGTAATGATGCTGATCACGGCACCAAGTTGGAATAGTAAGAAACTTGGTTTACGTCCGATTTTATCGGCTAAGCGACCAAAAATCCAAATCCCTGCCATCATGCCGCATACGGTAACGGCCGTCCATAAACCCGATTTCGTTAAACTAAAGCCAAGTTGTTTAGATAAGAAGTTTGGCATCCAAATCATAATGCCGTAGTAACCGAAGTTTTGTACAGACGTTAAAACCACTATACCAAGGCTCACTTTTGTGGTTGCGTTATCTTTCACTAAAAGTTTAAAAGATTCCAGTTTAGATATTTTTTGGATTGAAAGTTCGGTCTGTTTTTGCGAGAAAATTTCAGGTTCATGTAAGCGAACTCGTAAATACCAAGCAACAAATGCCGGAAAAATACCCACTACGAACATACCACGCCAGCCGATATGTGGAAGCAATACCGGTGTGAGTAATGCAGCGGCTAACACACCGAATTGCCAACCTAATGCCACATAAGAAGCCGCTTTTGCGCGGTGTTTGGCTGGCCAAGCTTCAATGGCTAATGCCATACCGATACCAAATTCACCGCCTAAACCGATGCCTGCAATGGTACGATAAATTAATAAATCCCAGTAGTCTTGTGCGATTGCACATAAACCGGTGAAGACGGCGAAGAGCACGATGGTCCAAGTCAACACACGGACACGCCCGTAACGATCACTTAATGCGCCAAATACGATACCGCCCACCACAGCGCCAACAAGCGTCCAAGTGACTAATGAGCCAGACTGTGCGGGGGTTAAATTAAGATCTGCCGAAATGGCACTAAGCATAAATCCAAGAATAAGAAGATCGAATCCATCCATCGCATAGCCGACAGCTGATCCAATCAAGGCTTTCCAGCCATATTGATTGACGTTTGTCATGATTGAAGTCCCTTTTGCTACTCACGGGTAGCATTTAAAGTGAAATGATGAGGAAAGAAATTTTCCGACGCGTAGTTTAGAGAAATTGACGGGATTTTGCAAGAATGAGAAAAGCAAAGTGCGGTTGATTTTATTCAAGTTTTTATTTTTTCAATAAAATTCGAATCAATAAAGCAATGGCTGCCGCATCATCCACCAAACCTAATGGGCCAAGCACCGCTTCAGGCAAAATATCAATGGGACTGAACAAATAAATCAGAATGATGGCGATTTTAATTAACTTTGTTTTATTCATAGTCATTGGACGAAAAGAAAAAGATCAGGTAAATTCTACAACTTATCCGAATGGTGAATCATCACAAAACGTTCCCAAAGCTGCTCTTCGCTTTCTTGATGATCAGGATCTGGCTTGATGCAGTTTGTAATCGGGCAAACTTTTTGGCAAGTTGGCGTGTCATAATGACCGACGCATTCGGTACAAAGTACAGGATCGATCACATAGATCTCCTCGCCGATTGAAATTGCTTCATTCGGGCATTCGGGGAGACACATATCGCAGTTTGTGCATTTGTTTGTGATCAGTAACGCCATACCATTCCTTTATATGAGAAAGCGGCGAATTATAGCCGACAAAAGCAAAATTGACAAAATTTAAACAGGATTTTTATGAAAAAACAGGTTTCTACTCTTTCCCTTATTGCCCTTGCTGCATTTAGTATTTGGCAATATTTCACTGAACACAAAAAAGACACCAAACCGGCCCCAACAACTACACAACAACAAAGTCAAAGTGCGGTCAAAAATACCAAAGATTTTGGTAATTATGATGTCATCATGCGTGATGATGCTATTGGTCAAAACAAGAATACCCCTGTTGATTATTATATGCTGGCTTTATCTTGGTCGCCTGCATTCTGTGAAAAACAACGTGCACAATATGGCAATAATTTACCTGATTCAGCGCAATATCAATGTAGTACAAAAAATCAATTTGGCTGGGTAGTGCACGGCTTATGGCCTCAAAATGCGAATGCGCGCTCTGTTACGGATCACCCACGTTTTTGTAAAGGTGATTTAGCGCCGCTTCCAATTGAAATCCTCGAACCTTACCTTTCAATCTCGCCAGGCGCAAAATTATTGCAAGGTGAATGGGAAAAACACGGTAGCTGCGCTTTTGATTCAGCCGAAGCTTATTTCAAACAAGAGAAAGCATTATTTGAATCACTCTCCTTGCCAAACGAACAATTAAGCCGTAAAGAATTATTTCAATGGATGAAGCAGAATAATCCACAACTAAAAGGCGTTTATTTAGGCGCGAGCCATAATGAATTATTCATTTGCTATGATCGCCAATGGCAAGTAATCGATTGCCCTAAATAAGCATAATTCGCTTTTTTATTTGATCTACATCGTTACAACCTAGTAAGATCTAGGTATAATGTCCCAGTTTAATTTTAACTAACCCAAGAGGAAAGCTTATGTCAGTAATCAAAATGACCGACTTAGATTTAAAAGGTAAACGTGTATTTATTCGCGCGGACTTAAACGTACCAGTAAAAGATGGCAAAGTGACATCTGATGCGCGTATTCGTGCGACTATCCCGACGTTAAAACTGGCTTTAGAGAAAGGCGCAAAAGTGATGGTTACCTCTCACTTAGGTCGTCCAACCGAAGGGGAATTCAAACCTGAAGACTCTTTACAACCGGTTGTTGATTACTTAAAAGACGCAGGTTTCAATGTGCGTTTAGTACAAGACTACTTAAACGGAGTGGATGTTAAAGAAGGCGAAATCGTTGTTTTAGAAAACGTACGTGTAAACAAAGGTGAGAAGAAAAACGATCCTGAATTAGGTAAAAAATATGCCGCACTTTGCGATGTCTTCGTGATGGATGCATTCGGTACAGCTCACCGTGCACAAGCGTCAACTTACGGCGTAGCGGAATTTGCACCAGTTGCTTGTGCTGGTCCATTATTAGCAGCTGAGTTAGATGCTTTAGGTAAAGCATTAAAAGAGCCAGCTCGTCCGATGGTTGCGATCGTTGGCGGTTCTAAAGTTTCCACTAAATTAGAAGTATTAAACTCTCTTTCAAAAATTGCTGATCAAATTATCGTGGGCGGTGGTATTGCAAATACTTTCATCGCGGCAGCTGGCCACAATGTGGGTAAATCGTTATATGAAGCAGATTTAATCCCTGTAGCAAAAGAACTAGCAGCAAGCACGGATATTCCAGTTCCAGTTGATGTACGTGTTGGTACTGAATTCTCTGAAACTGCACCTGCAACAGAAAAATCAGTAACCGAAGTGAAAGACGATGAATCTATCTTCGATATCGGTGATAAATCTGCAGAACAATTAGCTGAAATCATCAAAAATGCAAAAACCGTTTTATGGAATGGTCCAGTTGGCGTGTTTGAATTCCCTAACTTCCGTAAAGGTACTGAAATCATTTCTCACGCGATTGCAAACAGCGATGCATTCTCTATCGCAGGTGGTGGTGATACTTTAGCAGCTATCGATTTATTCGGTATTGCAGATAAAATCTCTTACATCTCTACCGGTGGTGGCGCATTCTTAGAATTCGTTGAAGGTAAAGTATTACCAGCAGTAGAAATTCTTGAAAAACGTGCGAATGGTTAATTGGAAAAAATTGCTAATCTAAGGTCTAGTTTATGATAAATGAGCCTAAAGCCTCAGCTCCCTGTCTATTAGTTAGTGTTATATTATTAACTGCTTGTAGTGATGGAAGTTCCAGTGTCTACAATACAAGGCACTTATCTGGCTCCAGTTTGGAGCGACAAGCACAGTTGGAATGTATTCATAATATTGCAGATCAAAATACAGGCACCTCTCAAGGTTATTTAGCTAAGTGTCCAAGATCTGCTAAATGGCATTCTGACAAGACAATGGAGCGTATTTATCTTAAGCGACCTATGTTTAAAAAGTGATCACCTTCTCACAAACGTCAATGATGGATTTAATCCTCCCAAACATATAAGGAAAAAGTAAAAATGGCTAAATTATTAGATATCGTAAAACCTGGCGTAGTAACAGGTGAAGATGTACAAAAAATCTTTGCTTATGCCAAAGCAAACAACTTCGCGATCCCTGCAGTAAACTGCGTGGGTTCAGACTCCGTAAACGCAGTATTGGAAACCGCTGCGCGTGTAAAAGCACCAGTAATTATCCAATTCTCAAACGGCGGTGCAGCTTTCTACGCAGGTAAAGGTATCAAACCAACAAGCGGTGCACGTCCAGACGTTTTAGGTGCGATCGCAGGTGCAAAACACGTTCATACTTTAGCCAAAGAATACGGTATTCCAGTTATTCTTCATACCGACCATGCAGCGAAAAAATTACTTCCATGGATCGATGGCTTACTTGAAGCGGGTGAAAAACACTTTGCAGAAACTGGTCGTCCATTATTCTCTTCTCACATGCTTGATTTATCTGAAGAGCCTATGGAAGAAAACATGGCAATCTGCCGTGAATACCTTGCTCGTATGGACAAATTAGGTATGACCCTTGAAATCGAAATCGGTATTACTGGTGGTGAAGAAGACGGCGTGGATAACTCAGATGTAGATGAATCTCGTTTATATACCCAACCGTCTGATGTGCTTTACGTTTACGACCAATTACATCCTGTAAGCCCTAACTTTACCGTTGCAGCAGCATTCGGTAACGTACACGGTGTTTACAAACCAGGTAACGTAAAATTAAAACCATCTATTCTAGGTGCCTCACAAGAGTTCGTTGCAAAAGAACGCAATCTACCAGCTAAACCAATCAACTTCGTCTTCCACGGTGGTTCAGGTTCTAGCCGCGAAGAAATCCGCGAAGCAATTAGCTATGGTGCAATCAAAATGAATATCGATACGGATACTCA
>CBCSVJ010000024.1:0-8691 GCA_965143545.1 uncultured Haemophilus sp.
ATTTCATTCATATCCGTTTCTGCATCAAACAATGCGATCAAATCGGTGTTCCCCCACAACCGCGTTTCGCCTGGAAGTGGTTCAAAAATCGGTGTATCTTGGCTATCCATAAATGTGACCGAAACTGAGCCAATTTCTTCTAAAAAATCGCTAATATTCTCGGCTTTTTCATTTGTACTATTTAAGCGAATTTGAATCCACGCCATCTTCTTTTCCTTTTAATTAATTTCTTTATGTAACCATCTGGGTAATAAACTTACGCCTAGGGCTGAAACCACAATAATGATAATCCCAAGCGCTGAAACAAGTGAAACCTCTTCGTTGAGTAATAATACTGCCAAAAAGACACCAAAAATCGGCTCAAGTGCGGTCAAAATTCCCGAGATTTTTGCATCCACCGAATTTAAGCCTTTATTCCACAACCAAAAGGCAAACCAACTACATACTACACCGAGATAAATCAAACCGAAGAAACCAAGCCAGTTAAAATGGATATCCCAGTTTTCCGTCAGCAATAAAGTAAATGGCAGCATGGTGATGCTTGCTAACACAATCGAAATGGATGTATAGGCTTGTGCTGAAACCGTTGCCACCACTTTTTTCGTCCAACGCAAGCAACAAGCAAACACAATACTTGCCGCCACCACTAAGGAGCAACCCAATAAGCTAATTTCACTTGCGCCTTCATTGCCCTGCCCGCCTAGAATTAAAATGGCCACGCCTAAAAAGGCAAAAGCCCCACACAACCAATGATACCATTTCGCACGATCTTGAAAGAAAAAATGCCCAATGAAAATCACACATAATGGTTCTAATCCAATCATGGTCGTTGCACTCGCCGTGCTTGTATATTTTAAACCAATAAATCCCAGCAAAAAGGTTGCGGTATAATTGAAAAAACCTAGCCACCAAAGCTGTTTTCGCATTGGTTTAGACACGCCTTTCCAACGACGAAAAAAGAGTGGCATCACAATAATCGCCGCCATTAATAAACGGGCTTGGATCATCAAAATGGTGTCCATCATTGTAAAGGTGTATTTAGCGGCAACAAAGGAACTACTCCAAATAAACAATGCTAGGATCTGGTAAATCATAAAGTGCGGTCCATTTTTACTGTTTTTTTGCGCCGAATTGGTTACCCAAGATGAAAGCAATCAAGCCAAATACAAGCGCCGGTACAATCGCATTAAAACCAAATAGTTTGATACCAAATTGAGTCAGTAGCACATAACTACTCAATCCCACCACCATAGAGCTTATTGCACCAGCAGCATTTGCTTTATCCCAATAAATGCCTAATACGATCACCCAAAGGAATGCAGCTTCTAATCCCCCAAAAGCAAACAAATTCAACCAAATAATCATATCAGGTGGATTGAGTGCTGCGAGAATTAGTAATGCCGATAAAATAAGCGTGATGACTGATGAAATACGGCTAATTCGTTTTTCATTCTTCGCTGCTTCTGGTTTACTTGCTAGATATAAGTCTTTCACAAAGATTGAAGAGGATTGAATCAGTTGTGCATCGACTGTGGACATAATCGCAGACATCGGTGCTGCTAAGAAAACCCCAGCAACAATAGGAGGAAGCACTTCCAACATTAAGGTTGGAATGACTTTATCTGATACCGTTAAATCTGGCACAACAGCACGACCTAAAGCGCCCGCCAAATGCATACCAAACATAATGACTGAAAGGACAATTGTACCAATGAGCATGCCTCGATGTAAGGCTTTACTGTCTTTGAAAGCCATGCAACGGACTGCGGTATGCGGTAAACCAACCACACCAAAACAAACTAAAATCCAAAATGAGGCCATAAATTGAAAATCAAGCATCTCATTCGGACCGTAAGGACTTACTAAACTAGGATCAATTTCAGTTAATTTATTGACCGCACTTTCCACGCCACCGAGATGGTAAACAACCCCGACTAATAATACGATTGTACCCAAAATCATTACTGTACCTTGAATCGTATCCGTTAATACGACTGCTCGAAAGCCACCAATAAATGTATAAATGCCAACTGTTAAGGCAAAAATAAGTAACGCATGAGTATAAGGAATCCCTATCGTGGTTTCGAGCAATCTTGCCCCACCAATAAATTGCACAACCATAGCAGCAAAGAAGGCAAGCAACAATGCTAGACTGGAAATCCAAACGAGATATTTATTTTTATAACGATAGAGAAATAAATCATTGATAGTAAGCGCATTGGTCTCGCGAGAAAGTAATGCAAACTTTTTGCCCAATGCACCTAAGGCTAACCACACAGCCGGCACTTGGATCATGGCGAGTAATACCCAGCCTAGCCCATATTTATAAGCGGCTCCTGGTCCACCAACAAAAGAACTGGCGCTGGCATAAGTGGAAGCCGTTGTCATCGCAAGGACAAAGCCAGTCATGGAGCGATTTCCTACATAATATTCCGTAAGAAAATCACCTTTACTGCGTTTTACATAAGCAAATAATGCTGCGCCAAAGATGAAAACTAAATAGATAGCTAATGGGAGAATAATACCTAAATTCATTATTTATTCTCCTTTGACTCAACATCTAGTGGAATATCTAAAAAGACAATTTTGACAATCCAATACCCAATGACCACAAACAAAATGGGTAAATAAATGCAGGATAATTCAAACCACAACGGAAAACCTATCGGTCCAGGCGAGTCTTTCGGTAAATAGGCACAAACACACCATCCAATCACATAAAGAATGGCTAACCCTAATGCCCAGCGCGCCTCCTTGGTGGCTTGTTTATATCGTTGTGAAAATTCCATTTTGAGTTCCTATTAAAAAATTTTACCGTCAGATAATTATTCAACGATAAACAAAAAGGCAGAAATATTCTGCCTTTACCTTAAAATGATGAATTAATCATACATCCCTAATTTCTTCTCTAAATAGTGGATATTTGCACCACCTTTTTGGAAGTTTTCATCTTCAAGAATAAGTTCATGAAGTGGAATATTTGTTTTGATACCATCAATAATCGTTTCAGATAATGCATTTTGCATACGACGAATAGCTACATCACGAGTATCACCGTATGTGATTAATTTTGCGATCATAGAATCATAATGTGGAGGAACGGTATAGCCACCATACACATGAGAATCCCAGCGAACACCTAAGCCACCTGGTGAGTGCAAGTGTGCCACTTTACCTGGAGATGGTAAGAATGTTTTTGGATCTTCTGCATTGATACGACATTCAATTGCATGACCTTTCACTTTAATATCTTCTTGTTTGTAAGAAAGTGGTAAACCAGCCGCGATACGCAATTGTTCTTTCACCAAATCCACACCAGTAATCATTTCTGTTACTGGATGCTCTACTTGAATACGAGTATTCATTTCGATGAAATAGAACTCACCATTTTCATATAAGAATTCAAATGTACCTGCACCGCGATAGCCAATTTCAACACAAGCCTTCGCACAACGAGAACCAATATCACGACGAACTTCTTCGGTAATACCTGGTGCTGGTGCTTCTTCCACAACTTTTTGGTGACGACGTTGCATAGAACAATCACGCTCTGCAAGATAGATTGCATTACCGTGTGTATCAGCTAAAACTTGGATTTCAATATGGCGTGGATTTTCTAAATATTTTTCCATGTAAACCATATCATTGTTAAACGCTGCTTTTGCTTCTGCTTTTGTCATCGCAATGGATTCTTCAAGTGCATCCTCGCTACGTACCACGCGCATACCACGACCACCGCCACCGCCAGACGCCTTGATAATAATTGGATAGCCAATACGTTTTGCAATTTCTTTATTTTTCGCGATATCGCTACCTACTGGGCCATCTGAACCAGGTACGCAAGGCACGCCTGCTTTTTTCATTGCTTTAATCGCAGAAACTTTATCCCCCATCAAACGAATAACGTCTGCAGTTGGACCAATAAAGATAAAACCAGAACGCTCAACTTGCTCTGCAAAATCCGCGTTTTCAGAAAGGAAACCATAACCAGGGTGAATCGCATCCGCACCGGTTACTTCTGCTGCAGCAATAATCGCAGGAATATTTAAATAACTTTTTACAGATGGCGCAGGTCCGATACAAACTGTTTCATCTGCAAGTAATACGTGTTTTAAATCACGGTCAGCGGTAGAGTGAACCGCCACAGTTTTAATGCCTAATTCTTTACAGGCACGCAAAATACGCAGTGCAATTTCACCACGGTTAGCAATCACAACTTTTTCTAACATAACAATTTCCACTTGGGTGAAAAAATGGCGAGAAAGCTCGCCATTTCAGATTGATAGGGATTATTCGATAACGATCAATGGTTGATCAAATTCAACCGCTTCGCCATCATTTACTAAGATTGCTTTAACCACACCAGCTTTATCAGCTTCGATACGGTTCATCATTTTCATTGCTTCAACGATACAAAGTGCATCGCCTACTTTGACTGTTTGTCCCACTTCAACGAAAGCTTTCGCTTCTGGGCTTGGGCTACGATAGAATGTACCTACCATTGGTGAACGCACTTGGTGTCCTGACACTTCAGCTGCAGGCGCTTCCGTAGGTGCAGCCGCTGCAGGTGCTGGTGCTGCTGCCGGAGCCGCAACCGGTGCGACTGGCGCCGCTGCATATTGGATTGCAGCAGGTGCAACAGCTGGTGCCGCACGACTAATACGTACTGTACCTTCTTCTTCTTGCACTTCTAATTCAGTGATACCCGATTCTTCTACTAATTCAATCAGTTTTTTGATTTTACGAATGTCCATACGCTCTTCCTAAAAATATTAATGAATTTTCAACCGCACTTTCAAAATTCACTCCAAAGTGCAGTCATTTTGAAACCTGTTTTTTGTGTCGGCAAGATTACCGCAAAATCACGCACTTTGCGATAAATTTCTGCGAAAATCTGTAAATTTTGTGAAATTTTATGCTTTTTTATTTAAAAAATCTAACGCGAATTGGAGAGCAAACTCATAGCCTTTCGCACCTAAGCCACAAATCACCCCTTCAGCCACATCACTAAAGTAAGAATGGTGACGGAATGGATCGCGCTTATGTACATTAGACAAATGGATTTCAACAAAAGGAATTGACACAGCAAGCAACGCATCACGCAATGCAACACTGGTATGCGTATAAGCTGCTGGGTTAATTAAAATAAAATCCACTTTTTGAAAACTTTGATGAATCTTATCGATTAACTTTTCTTCGCTATTTGCTTGAAAGCACTCCAAATTCACATCATGCTGCACCGCAAGTTTTGCCACATTTTCTTCAATGGCAGATAACGAAAGCGAACCATAATGTTTCGGCTCCCTTGCACCCAACATATTTAAGTTCGGGCCATTTAACAGCAAAATATTGAATTTTTTTGACATTTTCACATCCTTTAACTTGTGCGAATTATAGCGATTTTTTGTGTAATGGTGGTCTTATCTCTAGACGATTTTGGTAATAAATTCTGAATTTAAATCAATTAGCGGTAAATCTGAGCCTGGCCACGCACGTAATACCTGATGTTGCATCAAATTCAAGGTATCCAATCCAGGTGTCACATTGGGTGTATATTGTGCCGCGATACGAGCGAGCTGCGTCAACCCTAGACTACTTTCAATACTCGAGCTGATCACTGCTTTTATACCTAAACCATGCGCTTGCGCAATCAGCTTTTGACAATCTTGTAGCGAACCAACCAGTGTTGGCTTAATCACAATGGCACTTAAGTGCGGTTCTTTTTCTAAAAGAAAATCTGGCTCACGCACACTTTCATCCCAAGCAATATTAATGCCTGTTTGAGCGGCAAACTGGCGGCTTTCTTCACGGGTTTTACAAGGTTCTTCCAGAAATTGAATACGTGAACGATGTTGCGGTTTCACTTTCTCCGCAAATTTTAAGGCTTTTTCTAATGTCCATTGACGATTCGCATCTAGACGTAATTGCAAATCAGGAATGGCTTCAAGAAACATATCCGTAATCAAACCATCACGATTCGCTTCATACATACCGACTTTGATTTTAGCGACTTTGTCACCTGGCATTTGATTAAGTTCTGCATATAACTCATCAGGATCGCCATAGCACAACGGTGCGGTGTGATAGTTACCTTCCTCATTTAAATAACGTTTCATCTCATCCATCGCCGTGCTAATACCGAAAGCAACAGAAGGATAACAACCGTCAAGTGGCACTCTTGGTGCTTCGCAGCTTGCATGACACCAATTCGTCAGCCATTCAATGGCTTGCTCTTGCGCTTGTTCGATGGTTTCTTCGCTAAACCCAGGTAAAGGTGCAATTTCTCCCCATCCATCACGGCTGCAAGCAACACGCACAATCAAGCCTTCACGGCGTTTTAAAAAACGTCCACGTAAAATTAATTGGCTGTCGACGGGAATAGAATAACGATAAAGATTAAATGATTTGGTTTCCATCTTATTCTCCTTGATGACAAAAGTGCGGTTAAAAACACATAGATTTTTAACCGCACTTTTATGTTCAAATTAAGGATTACGTCTAAATTTGCTGAAGTCTGGTGCGCGTTTTTCGTTGAACGCGTTACGACCTTCTTGTCCTTCTTCAGTCATATAGAACAACATGGTTGCATTACCCGCGAGCTCTTGTAAACCTGATTGGCCATCACATGCAATTGGACTATTACGTAACATTTCACGGCACCAACGCACGGTTTCTTTTTCTAAATCAGCGTAAGGCACAACAGTATTCACTAAGCCCATATCTAATGCTTCTTGTGCATTATATTGACGGCATAAGAACCAAATTTCACGCGCTTTTTTCTGCCCCACTAAACGTGCCATATAGCTTGCGCCCCAGCCACCATCAAATGAACCGACTTTAGGACCAGTTTGACCGAAAATCGCATTGTCTGCCGCAATAGTTAAATCACATAACATATGAAGTACGTGACCGCCACCAATCGCATAACCTGCGACCATTGCCACCACTGGTTTTGGACAAGTACGAATATCACGTTGGAAATCCAATACATTTAAGTGATGCACACCGCTTTCATCTTTGTAACCGCCGTAGTCACCACGAATTTTTTGGTCACCACCAGAACAGAATGCTTTTTCGCCTTCACCGGTTAACACAATCACGCCAATTTTTTCATCGAAACGCGCGTTAGAAAAAGCATGGATCATTTCTTTGACTGTTTGCGGACGAAATGCATTACGCACTTCCGGACGGTTAATGGTGATTTTTGCAATACCATCAGTCGATTTGTGGAAACGGATATCAGTATAACCTTCGCTATGGTCAACCCACTCAACTGGTGCATATAAAACATCATCTTTTGGATTTTGCATTGTTCTTTCCTTTATAAGTGTAAAAAGTGCGGTCATTATAGCGGAAGTTTCTTACTTCAGGAAAGAAAATCAACTACTGAAGACTTTACAATTATGTCGTTATTGTTAAAATTCCGCCATTCCAACTTTAGTAAGGAAATTTAAGTGAAAAAAATTATTTTTTTAAGCAGCATCATGTTATTGAATGCTTGTAGTTTATTTGGTTCATCACAATCAACTATTCCTGCTGAATTCGCACAAGCGGACTATCTCCTATCTGATGCCAATGCAAAAACATGGGCTGTAGCGAGTAAACAAGCTGAACAATGTATCTATCCGAATTTAACTCGCATTCAGCAACAACATTTTGCAAAAGAAGATAGCTATATTCATTCCCAATATGTCTTTTTCTATCCGTTAGAAAAAATCATCGGTGAAGATTATGTAAAAATGATTCAAAAAGATGAAAAATCGATGAATTATGCAACCTATCAATTTAAGAAATTCCGCGCAGAACTTGGTGATGTCGATGCATTAGAGCCAAAAGCTTGCCAAATCTTACGTACTCAGGCAAAAGAAGACTTAGATGTGGTGAAAGGCCAGTATGTAAATGGCATGGTAGATGAAACGAAAAATGATGATGGCACATTGAAGAAAACGGGTGATGGTATTGCCACCAATCAAAACAAATTCTTCTTTGATATTATTAAATGGGGTTCAGCCCTTCTTCTCTAATTTTTATTATTTTATATAAATTTATATCTCATTCACGGCGTAAATATTTTTTACGCCGTTTTTATATCAAGAGAAAACGGTTGCGATCAAAAAAAGCTTAAATTTTCAGTAAAAAAGCAAAATAGTCATTTAAATTAAAGCCATTTTCAGCTAGTCTAACAAGAATTAGTTTTTACAAGGAGAAAACATCATGACAACGCTTTTTGATATTGCACAAAACTGGTTAAACCAAGATCCTGATGCAGAAACTCATGCAGAATTAACCGCACTTTTAACCGCGGCGAAAAACGGTGATGAAAAAGCAAAAACTGAATTACAAGCACGCTTTAGTGATCGTTTACAATTTGGTACGGCGGGGCTTCGTGGACCATTACAAGCAGGCCCTATGGGGATGAACCGTGTTTTAGTGGCTCAGGCAGCAGGTGGTTTAGCAGATTATTTAAAAGATTACGACAAACAACCTTCTATCGTGATTGGTTATGATGGTCGTAAAAACTCTGATGTTTTCGCACGTGACACCGCTGAAATCATGGCAGGTGCAGGCGTGAAAGCTTATTTACTTCCACGTAAATTACCAACGCCAGTATTAGCTTACGCAATCCAATATTTTGATACCACCGCAGGTGTCATGGTGACTGCAAGTCACAACCCACCAGAAGATAATGGT
>CBCSVJ010000025.1:0-8454 GCA_965143545.1 uncultured Haemophilus sp.
AATCTGCACTTTGAGCAAGAATGCGTTGTTGATTATGTAACCAAGTAATTACATTTTCACCCGTTACCGCTTCAATACGACGAACACCTGCTGCAACTGCAGTTTCCGCCACAATTTTAAATAAACCGATATCACCGGTACGTTTAGCATGAATTCCACCACAAAGTTCAACGGAGAAATCACCCATTGTTAAAACACGTACCACATCAGCATATTTTTCACCGAATAACGCCATTGCACCTTTTGCTTTTGCCGCTTCGATATTCATCACGTCCGTTTGAATTACAAAATTCTCACGTACTTTTTGGTTTACCAACGTTTCAATTTCGTTAAGCTGTGCTTTGGTAATCGCTTCCGGATGAGCAAAGTCAAAACGTAATGCTGTATCGGATACTAATGATCCTTTTTGCACTACATGGTGACCTAAAACTTGACGCAATGCGGCGTGTAATAAGTGTGTTGCAGAATGGTTAAGTGACGTTTGATGACGTCTTGCTGCATCCACAACCGCATTGACTGTTTGTCCAACTTTTAAACTGCCTTGTTCTAACTCACCAATATGACCAAATACTTGACCATATTTTTGAGTATCTTTTACATTAAACTGAATACCTGGAGAGGTTAAATAACCACTGTCACCAATTTGGCCACCCGATTCCGCATAGAATGGCGTGTTTTCTAAAATGACGACAGCACTCTGGCCTACAGTAATACTGTCTACTGATTTCCCATCATGGAAAAGTGCGGTCACTTTGGATAAAGATTCTGATTCAGTATAACCTTCAAATTTCGTTTCACCTTCTACACGAATAACATTGTTGTAATCCATGCCGAATTGGCTTGCAGATTGTGCGCGTAAACGTTGTGCTTCCATTTCACGCTCAAAACCTGCTTCATCAATTGCGATATCACGCTCACGACATACGTCTGCAGTTAAATCAAGTGGGAAGCCATAAGTATCATAAAGTTTAAAGGCAACTTCACCTGATAACACACCATCTTTCACTTGAGCAAGCGCATCGTCTAATAAGCTTAATCCGCGCTCTAATGTGCGAGCAAATTGTTCTTCTTCTAAACGAAGTAATTTTTCAACATTGGCTTGTTTTTCTTTAACTTCTTTGCCTGCTTCCGCCATAACTTCAATTAAAGTCGGCACAAGTTTATAGAAGAAGGCTTCTTTTGCCCCTAACAAGTGGCCATGACGTACTGCACGACGAATAATACGACGCAATACATAACCGCGACCTTCATTTGATGGAATCACGCCATCTGCAATTAAATATGAACAAGAACGAATGTGGTCTGCAATTACGCGTAATGATTTATTGGTTAAATCTGTTGTTCCTACGATTTCTGCTGTTTTTGCAATTAATTTTTGGAAAATATCGATCTCATAGTTAGAGTTTACATGCTGTAATACAGCAGAAATACGCTCTAAACCCATCCCCGTATCAACCGATGGACGTGGTAATTTTTCCATTGTGCCGTCTGCTTGACGGTTAAATTGCATGAACACCACGTTCCAAATTTCGATATAGCGATCGCCATCTTCTTCTGGAGAGCCTGGAGGACCTCCCCAAATGTGATCACCGTGATCGTAGAAAATTTCAGTACATGGGCCACAAGGACCGGTATCACCCATTGCCCAGAAGTTATCTGATGCATAAGGCGCACCTTTGTTATCACCGATACGAATAATACGCTCTGCTGGCACACCAACTTCTTTATGCCAAATATCATAAGCTTCATTATCGGTTTCATATACGGTTACCCATAATTTTTCTTTTGGTAAACCGAGCCATTGTGGAGAGGTTAAGAACTCCCACGCAAAATTAATCGCATCATGTTTGAAATAGTCACCAAAGCTGAAGTTACCGAGCATTTCAAAGAAAGTATGGTGACGCGCCGTATAACCGACATTTTCTAAGTCATTATGCTTACCACCTGCGCGCACACAACGTTGTGCAGTTGTCGCACGTGAGTAAGGACGTTTGTCCATACCAAGGAACACGTCTTTAAATTGGTTCATACCGGCATTGGTAAAAAGCAATGTCGGATCATTTTCAGGTACAAGTGAACTACTTGCGACAACCTGATGCCCCTTGCTATGGAAAAAATCAAGGAATGACTGTCTAATTTCTGCTGTTGTTTTCATTGATAAAACCTTGTGTCTCTATCTCGATCACGATTTATAAAAAAGCTCACTATTCTAGCATATTTTGACCTAGAGAAAAAGGCTTTTTCACTGATCTTAAAAAAGAAAACCGCACTCTACTGCATTAATTGAGAAGTGCGGTTAAAATTTACGTTATTTTAATAGGGCTAAAAATAATTTTTGATCACTATTCGTCGCGAAGTGGCACAACCAACATATCAATTTTAATCGTATTCATCACTTGACGTGTTGAAGACATTAATTTACTCCAGAAATCTTGGTGATGACCTGTCACTAATAGATCTACATCATACTGATCAATAGCGTCTGTCAAAACTTGACCTAAATCACCGCTACCGCTCAATTTTTCTTTTATTGGATAACCCGCATGTTCCGCTAAATTAATTAGCGCTTTTTGGGTTTCGCTCGAGATTCTATCTTGCATAGATGACATATTGACATCAATTAAACCAGTATAGAGATCCGAGAAGTTTACATCTACATGGATGATGGAAAGTTGCGCATCATTACGTTTTGCAATTCCCACAGCTTTTTTGAGTAGAAATTCACTTTCATCAGAAAGATCTACCGCAACTAAAACGTGTTTGTACATAATCGACTCCTTACTGATTTGATTGGTCTTTTTTATCTGACAGTATATTAGCAGCTTAACTGGACAAAAAACTTGCACTAGATCACATTTTTGAGAATTCTTCTCAATTTTTCATTAAATTTTCAATGTCATCGATTTCTTTTGGTGCCGCCGCGGTCAGATTTTTATTGCCATATTCTGTCATGAGCAAGTTATCCTCGATACGCACGCCAATGCCTTTATATTGAGCAGGCACATCCGCCTCTTCTGAAATATAAATACCTGGCTCAACTGTGATGATCATCCCTACTTCAAGTGTACGGCTACGTTCATCATCATAACGGCCAACATCGTGCACATCCAAGCCAAGCCAATGGCCTAAACCATGCATATAAAATTGACGATAAGCTTTTTCTTCAATCAGCTTATCGACATCCCCTTTCAGAATGCCTAAATCCACCAAGCCTTGAGTTTTAATACGGATCACTTCATCATTTGCCAGTTTAATTGAATTACCAGGCACTAATAGCTCAATCGCACGTTTTTGTGCTTTTAAAACTAATTCATAAATCTCACGTTGTGGCTGAGTAAATTTACCGTTCACCGGGAATGTACGTGTGATATCACCTGCATACATAGCAAATTCACAACCAGCATCAATTAACACAAGATCGCCATCTTTCAAAGGTTGATCATTTTCAGTGTAGTGCAAGATACAGGCATTATCGCCCCCGGCAATAATGGAATTGTAAGACGGGAATCTTGCTCCATGACGATTAAATTCATGCAGAATTTCGCTTTCTATTTCATATTCAAAACGATTTGGGCGAGTCACTTGCATCGCCTTAATATGCCCAAATGCCGTAATCTGTCCCGCTTGTTGCATTAAGCGAATTTCGTTTGGAGATTTAATTAAGCGCATTTCACTTAACATCGGCTGCCAATCAAAAACAGCATAAAATTTCACCGCACTTTCGGCTAATAATTTATCACCCCAAGGATGACGATCGGCCACATGATAAAGTGCGGTCAATTTTTCCGTTAATTTTGAAAATTCTGTTTTAAAATCATCGATAGAATAGGCTTCATCGACATTGAGTTTTTGCGGTGCGCGCTCAACGCCTAATCGGCGACCATTCCAGGTTTCAAGCAAAGGATCTCGCGGACGAAGAAATATCATTGCCTTTTCTGCATCTTCCGTTTTAATCAATAACAACGCTGCATTTGGCTCATTAAATCCCGTTAAATACCAAAAGTAACTGTCTTGACGGAAAGGAAAATCGCAGTCGTTATTACGACGTTTCTCAATTTCGGAAAATAGCAATAAAGCAGAATTTGGCTGCATTTGTGCGAATACTTTTTGACGACGTTCTGTAAATTCTTCTTGCGGTAATGCCGCCATGTATGCGAGATCCATGTTTCGTTCCTTTTAATGTAATATCGGTTTTATTTCTTGTGCATCATCGTTGAAATGGGTGTAAAACAGCATGGCAATGGTGCGAACATATTCAATAATTTCTTCTAAGGCTTCGGCAAGCTCTTCTTCGTCATCATCTTCTTCATAACCGAGCTGGCAAATATCTTGTAAATCATCTACCGCTTCGCCAATTTCGCCTTTTTCTTTACCCAATTCAGTCTGAACAAGCCCTAAACCCAATAAAAATTGGTTTGCCCAGTCTGATAGGCTGTCTGCGCGAGCAAAAACACTCTCATCTTCTGTTAATCCCAATTCAAAATCAAACCCTTCTACATCCGATAAGGTTTTACCAATCTGTTCATAGATTTCGGTAATTGGCTGAATTAATGCGGTTGGATAGGCGTGGTTATCGTTACTGAATTGATATAAAAGCGGTAACCAGCTTTGATCTTTCAGTCCACCACAAATTAAGCCGCTCAAAAAGCCATGTAATTCAGTTGCATTAATACCAATACCGGCAGATTTGAGTTGTTGATTAAGTTCAGTTTGGGAAATTGTCATTGTTATACCTATAAAATCATCGAAAACCATTAAAGTGTAGCACCACACAAATAAAAATGCGATCGCATTTCTATAAAGAAAAACGATCGCACTTTCTTTCGCAAAGGGGAATTACATCATTCCGCCCATGCCTCCCATACCGCCCATGCCGGCAGCGCCTAAATCGGCTTTATCATCTTTTGGAAGATCAGTAACCATACATTCTGTAGTGATCATTAAGCCCGCTACAGAAGCCGCGAATTGTAACGCAGAACGAGTGACTTTAGTTGGATCTAGAATACCCATTTCTATCATGTCGCCATACTGTTCAGTACCTGCGTTATAACCAAAGTTTCCTTCACCATTTTTAACCGCACTTGCTACAACAGATGCTTCTTCACCTGCGTTAGTGACGATTTGACGAAGTGGCGCTTCCATTGCACGTAATGCAAGTTTGATACCTACATCTTGTTCTTCGTTATCACCTTTTAAGGTTGCCGCGACTTTGGTTGCTGCTCGAACTAATGCAACACCACCACCTGCAACGATACCTTCTTCAACTGCTGCACGAGTTGCGTGTAATGCATCATCCACACGATCTTTTTTCTCTTTCATTTCAACTTCAGTTGCTGCACCTACTTTGATTACAGCCACACCGCCGGCAAGTTTAGCTACGCGTTCTTGAAGTTTTTCTTTGTCATAATCAGAAGTTGATTCTTCGATTTGTTGACGAATTTGCGCTACGCGACCTTTGATTTGTGCTTCATCCCCCACACCATCGATAATCGTGGTATTGTCTTTGTTAATGACTACACGTTTCGCTTGACCTAAATCTTCTAATGTCGCTTTTTCAAGTTCCATACCGATTTCTTCAGAAATCACGGTACCAGCAGTTAAGATCGCAATATCTTGTAACATTGCTTTACGACGATCACCAAAACCAGGTGCTTTCACTGCAGCTACTTTTACGATACCGCGCATGGTGTTCACTACTAAAGTTGCAAGTGCTTCACCTTCGATATCTTCAGCAATAATTAATAATGGTTTGCCCGCTTTCGCGACACCTTCTAATACTGGAAGTAATTCGCGAATGTTTGATACTTTTTTATCTACTAAAAGAATGTACGGATTATCTAATTCAACAGTCGCCGTTTCTGGTTTGTTGATGAAATAAGGTGATAAGTAACCACGATCGAATTGCATCCCTTCCACAACCGCTAATTCATCATCAAGACCTGTACCATCTTCTACAGTAATCACGCCTTCTTTACCTACTTTTTCCATTGCTTGAGCAATTAATTGACCCACAATGCTGTCAGAGTTTGCAGAAATTGTTCCCACTTGCTCAATTTCTTTAGAGGTTTCGCAAGGTTTAGATAAATTTTTAAGCTCAGAAACAACCGCACTTACCGCTTTATCGATACCACGTTTTAAATCCATTGGATTCATACCCGCAGCCACAGCCTTTAAGCCTTCATTTACGATAGCTTGAGCAAGAACTGTTGCTGTCGTTGTACCGTCACCTGCTGCATCATTGGCTTTAGAGGCAACCTCTTTCACCATTTGTGCACCCATGTTTTCAAATTTATCTTCTAGTTCAATTTCACGTGCGACAGATACACCATCTTTAGTGATGGTTGGTGCGCCAAATGATTTATCTAAAATGACATTACGACCTTTAGGGCCAAGGGTCACTTTTACTGCATCGGCTAATACATTCACGCCTTTAAGCATTTTTACGCGTGCATCGTTACCAAATTTTACGTCTTTTGCTGCCATTTTCTTTTTTCCTTAATTTAAATTATTCAACAATCGCCAAAATGTCGTTTTCAGAAATGATTAACACTTCTTCACCATCGATTTTTTCACTTTTCACGCCATAACCATCATTGAAAATGACTGTATCGCCAACTTTTACATCTAAAGGTTGAACGGTACCATTTTCCAAAATACGACCTTTACCCACTGCCAATACTTTCGCACGGGTTGATTTAGTCGCCGCTGAACCGGTTAATACAATACCGCCAGCTGAACGAGTTTCTACTTCTTCACGTTTAATGATTACACGATCGTGTAAAGGACGAATATTCATGATTAATTTCCTTCTTATTAAAATAAAGTGTTTTAAATGTGGGGATAACTTTTTCGGTTTCAAGGGGATAAATAAAAAAATTTCACCCTAAAAAAATTTATGCGAGAAATGAAAATATCTCTTATACGTCTTATTTGAAATGTGATCCATGTCAAATTTATTTTCTATGTAAATTCCTATAATTACCTCAAATTAATTAACAACCAAAAAAGGTGATTAAAATGACTCAATACAGAAAAGAAGTGGATTTATTAGGTGAACGTGATGTACCAGCTGATGCATACTGGGGTATCCATACCTTAAGAGCGGTTGAAAACTTCAATATTTCTAATGTAACCATTTCTGATGTACCGGAATTTGTTCGCGGCATGGTAATGGTTAAAAAAGCAACTGCCTTAGCGAATGGTGAATTAGGCGCTATTCCAAGTGATATTGCAAAAGCGATTGTAGCAGCTTGTGATGAAATTCTTACCACGGGGAAATGCTTAGATCAATTCCCATCTGATGTATATCAAGGTGGTGCGGGTACTTCTGTCAATATGAATACCAACGAAGTAGTTGCTAACCTCGCACTTGAAAAAATTGGTCATAAAAAAGGTGAATATGATGTTATTAACCCAATGGACCACGTGAACGCTAGCCAATCTACTAACGATGCGTATCCTACCGGTTTCCGTATTGCGGTATATAACAGCATTTTAAAACTTATCGACAAAATCCAATACTTACATGATGGTTTCGATAATAAAGCAAAAGAATTTGCTAAAATTTTAAAAATGGGGCGTACTCAATTACAAGATGCTGTACCTATGACTGTTGGTCAAGAGTTTAAAGCCTTTGCCGTATTACTTGAAGAAGAAGTACGTAACTTAAAACGTACCGCTGAGTTACTCCTTGAAGTCAACCTTGGTGCAACCGCAATCGGTACTGGTTTAAACACACCACAAGGTTATACAGAATTAGTAGTAAAACACCTTGCTGAGGTAACTGGATTACCTTGCGTACCAGCTGAAAACTTAATCGAAGCAACATCTGACTGTGGTGCTTATGTCATGGTTCATGGTGCATTAAAACGTACCGCAGTAAAACTATCTAAAGTATGTAACGACTTACGTTTACTCTCTTCTGGTCCACGTGCAGGTATTAAAGAAATTAACTTACCTGAATTACAAGCAGGTTCTTCTATCATGCCTGCAAAAGTAAACCCAGTTATTCCAGAAGTGGTGAACCAAGTATGCTTTAAAGTGATTGGTAACGATACTACCGTTACTTTCGCATCTGAAGCGGGTCAATTACAATTAAACGTAATGGAACCAGTGATTGGTCAAGCAATGTTTGAATCTATCGACATCTTAACCAATGCTTGCGTGAACTTACGCGATAAATGTGTAGACGGTATTACTGTAAACAAAGAAATTTGTGAAAACTACGTATTCAACTCAATCGGTATCGTGACTTACTTGAATCCATTTATCGGTCACCATAATGGCGACTTAGTAGGTAAAATCTGTGCTCAAACCGGTAAAGGTGTACGTGAAGTCGTATTAGAAAAAGGTTTATTAACAGCAGAACAATTGGATGATATTCTTTCTGTAGAAAACTTAATGAACACAACTTACAAAGCAAAATTAAATAAATAATCTCGCTGAGGTATAAAT
>CBCSVJ010000026.1:0-8443 GCA_965143545.1 uncultured Haemophilus sp.
AAAGCTCTCTGATAAGGTGTGCTGGTCCGTTAAAAAGATTTCTTTCTCACCTTCTAAGATCGCCGCATGTTTAGGTTGAATATTCACGCTCACTACTTCAAGTTGTGGTAATTTTTCCAATAAGCCTGCAAATTCACGTTGAATTAACGGCAATTTAGTTTCTGAACGCAATACAAAACGCAACATCAATTTTTTTGTATGTTGGCTTTCTGTGAGCAGAATATATTTGAGCTCACCTTTTTGCTTAGCCACGTTATAAGGGACTAAACCAGCGCGACCAAT
This sequence comes from uncultured Haemophilus sp., assembly GCA_965143545.1. Taxonomy (GTDB): domain Bacteria; phylum Pseudomonadota; class Gammaproteobacteria; order Enterobacterales; family Pasteurellaceae; genus Haemophilus_D. The sequence continues at coordinate 283 of CBCSVJ010000026.1, forward strand.
AAAATCTTTTAGAATCGGAAAGAGTTCAGCAAAGCGTTGCGGATAAAGCGGACAATCACATAAATCCACCAAACTTTGTGGATCATTTGGGTCTTGTAAAATACCTAAAATGGGACGTTCCACCGCGCCACTTACAACCATTTTCGCTTTATTACGAAAGGCAGTCTCGGAGGAATAAAAAGGCGGATGCCAAATTAAATTATCACAATCTAATTTGGCAAGTTGTTGTTTTAGATGCTCTTCTTTCTTGGCGAGTTGCTGTTCATAAGGCATTTCAAGCCATTGACAAGAACGGCAATCGCCTTTTTGATAATGATGGCAATCAATCATTTAGAAGCAAGCCACTCTTGTTGAAGTGCGGTCAGTTTTTGATAATTTTCAATCCAACGCGAAGTTTTTGTGAGTTCTGACCAATCAAAGGATTTTTGTTTAAAGAGAGATTTCAAGCGAGCTTGGCGTGCTGTGAAATGCTCCGTTGTTTCCTCTAACTTCAGATTATCAAGCACTTGAATGACACCTTCTCGCTCATTACAAAGCAATAATAAGTCACAACCAGCCTTCAAGGCTTTTTCACTGCGAGCCACAAAATCACCCATAAAGCCTGCGCCTTTCATGCCTAAATCATCAGAGAAAATCGCTCCTTGGAATCCCAACTGTTTACGCAAAATCTCTTTTAGCCAATAACTCGAACCGCTTGCTGGCTGGCTATCACATTGCGTATAAATCACATGAGCTGGCATAATCGCATCAAGCTTACTCTGTTGAATTAATTGCTGGAATGGCAAAATATCATGATTAAAAATCACTTCTTTTGCTCGCTCATCATAAGGGGTTTCAAGATGAGAATCGGCTAAAACATGGCCGTGTCCTGGGAAGTGTTTTCCTGTTGTTGCCATGCCTGCTTGGTGCATACCATCAATAAAAGCAGCCGCCAAATTGACCGCACTTTTTACATCACAGCCAAAACTACGATCGCCAATCGCACGACATTCGTGACCTAAATCCAACACGGGAGCAAAACTCAAATCAATATCTAGCGCCACCATTTCAGCCGCCATTTGCCAACCCGCTTCTTTTGCTATTTGCTGTTGCTGAGCTGAGTCCTCAACTAATGCCGCAAAAGCCTGCATCGCAGGGAGCTGAGTGAAACCTTCACGGAAACGTTGCACGCGACCACCTTCTTGATCGACTGTGACCAATAAAGGCTTTTTCACTCGTTGACGAATGGATTTAATTAGCGCTTGAACTTGCTGACGATCATAAAAATTGCGGGTAAATAAAATCAAACCAGCAACTAAAGGATGTTCCAGTAATTCAACTTCTTCTTGTTTGAGCTCATGACCTTCAAGGTCAATTAATAGTGTGGACATAAACTATTGTAAATAAAGGCGATAATTGCTACTTTCTGTGCTTGGTTTTGGTAGCTCAAACACTTTCTTTTATTGTGGTTGCAATAAAATATTGCCTGATTGGCTTTCTTGCTGATTAGGCCAAACTTGCGTTACACCTTGTGTGTTATACCAATAAAGATGGTAAAGCACATTGAGTTGTTGCGTAGTTTTATTTTTTAAGGCTGCGGTATTATCAGACAAATCAACATCTAAAGCCGGTGCTAAATTTGCCGCCATATTTAAAATTGGCTTATTGGTTCCTACAATATTTGGTGCAGATGAACAAGCCGTTAAAAATAATACCGTTGCTGTAATTAGGATCTTTTTCATTATTTCGCCAACATTCTACCTAAAGGTTCACCACCAACAAGATGCATATGAATATGGAATACTTCTTGTCCACCGTGTTTATTACAGTTCACAATTAAACGGTAACCGTCTTCGGCAATGCCTTCTTCTTTAGCAATTTTAGCCGCGACAGTAAATAAGCGACCCAAGGTAACTTCATCTTGTTCTGTCACATCATTCACCGTTGGAATGACTTTATTTGGGATAATCAAAATATGGGTTTTCGCTTGCGGTGAAATATCACGGAATGCGGTCACTAATTCATCTTGATAAACAATATTGGCGGGAATTTCTTTACGAATAATTTTGCTGAAAATGGTTTCTTGAGCCATAGTCTTCTCCTTATTTTATATAAAAAAGTGCGGTCAAAATTTACCGCACTTTGCTTTTATTTTCCATCAGAAATTGATGATGAATGACATTTCAATCAGCTTAGTGAGCCGCACCTTCTTCTGAATCATCTTGATTAATAAAGCTGGTATTAATCTCGATTTGTGCTTTTTCACGTAATGCTTGCATTAACTGTCCTTGCAATTCGCCTTGACGTGCACGAACAAGTTGAGTGCTAAATTTCGCTAATTCTTGTTCACTTAAAGCAGGTTCTTCTACACGTTCAAGGGCAACCACAACCACATCACCTTTGCTGTTACGAGCAACTTGATAAGCTGCTTTGCCATCTTGTGGTTTTGCAATGGCAAATACACCTTCATAAAGCACTGGATCTTTATTATCCACTAACGTAAAGGTTTGTGGCTCACTAAAACTAATACCGGCAGGTAATTTGGTTGGATCGGTAGATAGCGCTTTAACCGCTTGCTCTGCTTTTTCAGCTAATACTTTATCGACTTTTTCACGTTTTAAGAATTGCTCAATCGTTGATTTCGCTTCATCAAGGCTTTGTAAACCCTCAGCTTTATGATCCACGACACGTACCACAACAAATTCATTTTCACCAACCGTTAATGGCTCAGAATTTGCGCCACCGTTTGCAATATCTGATTCAAAAATGGCAGAAGTCACATTTGGGAAATTTAATGCCGCAGGGACATTATTTTTACCGAAATAATCTGTTTCTTCCACTTTCACGCCTGCTGCTTCTGCTACCGCAGCTAAAGAATCACTGCTTTCTGCTGCTTTTGCACGAACCGCTTTTTCTACCGCTTGGAAACGACTTCCTGCTAAGTTTTTACGTACGATATCCGCGATTTGCTCTTTTACTTCGTCTAAAGTACGTTCTTTACGATCTTGCACTAAAATAATATGGTAAGCCCCATCTACATTAACTGGTGTGCTGTATTGACCAACATTTAATAATAATGCCGCATCTTCAAAGTTTTTTGGTAATTCATTGTCTTTTACCCAACCTAATTCACCGCCTTGTTCACCAGAAAGTTTATCCACAGATTTCGCTTTTGCTAACTCAGCAAAATCAGCGCCTTTTTGCAGTTCTTGATAAACGGCATCCGCTTCTTTCTCAGTTGCTAATTGGATGTGTGCTAATTTTTGGCTAATGAATTGCGCTTTATTTTCTTGATAATATTGCGCAATTTGTGTTTCAGTTACTGGTTGTAATTTACCTAATGCATTTGCCGAAACGCTAATATATTGCACTTTCGCTTGTTCAGGTTGAACAAGTGACTTCGCATTCGCATCGTAATACGCTTTAATTTCTTCGTCCGTTACTTTTTGTTTTGCAATTTCATCGGCTAATGGAAGAGTTGCAAGACGAGCGATACGTTTTTGGAAAAAGACTTGTGCGTTATCTTTCACTTGAGCCGGTACCACAAACTCACTGTCTGCCAAACCGTTTTGCATTTGTTCAAGTGTTAATGCATTACGTAAAATAGCCGCATAAGTATCTGACGTTAAACCATTTTGAGTCAATAATTGTTGGTAACGGGCGTTATCAAATTTACCGTTAGATTGTAAATTAGGATCGCTTACAATCGCACGTTTGATCATCTCATCACTTACACCTAATTTTAATTCTTTCGCATATTGGCGGATTAATTCTTGATCCACTAAACGTTGAATTAAATTTTGACGAAGTGCGGTCACAAATTCCACAGAGTCAGTTTTCGCTAAGAAACTCTCGCCTTCTTGTTGTGCTCGCGCTTCAAACTCTTGGTTGTAACGATTTAAAAAATCTTGTTGAGAGATAGTTTCGCCATTTACTTTTGCAGCAAAACTCTCGTTGCCACCATACAAATAGCCTGACATCCCACCAATTAAAAATGAAACTGGAAGTAAAGCAAAGATCGCTTTTCCGATAAAGCTATGGGCGACGCCATGCATTTTTTCAATTAACATTCAATTATTACCCTTTTAAAAAAGACAAAGTTCGTAAGATTATAATCTAAAAGGCGAAAATTCGCACTTAAAAAACACCATGTTCGTGTAGGATTTTCACAGCTATGACTAATAACACTAAACCGCCAAAAATCTCTGCTTTGCTTTTGAATTTTTTCCCTAAAAAATGACCGCTCTTTACTCCAATAAAAGAGATGACAAAGGTTGTTAAACCTATGATGAAGATAGCCAATAAAATGTCCACGGAAAGAAAAGCAAAAGAGACACCGACGGCTAATGCATCAATACTCGTTGCCACACCTAGTGTTAGCAAGTGTTTTAAACTAATCAATGAGGGAGCGGGTTCATCATCCGAGCTAAGTCCTTCTCGAATCATATTCACACCGATGAGAGCAAGCAAAACAAAGGCAACCCAATGGTCCCAATTTTGAATCATTTGACTAAATTGCAGCCCGACAACATAGCCTATCGCAGGCATAATGCCTTGAAATAACCCAAAGCAGCATGCGATAGCTAATGCTTGTTTCCATCGAAAAGCGCGCATTGCTAAGCCTTTAGAGATGGAAACTGCAAAGGCATCCATCGAAAGACCAAGCGCAATGACCCACAACATATGAGAAGTCATAAACTACAGTTTATTTTCCAATACAGAAAGAACTGAAAATATTGCCGAGCAAATCATCCGAAGTAAATTGCCCCGTAATTTCACTTAAGTTAGCTTGTACTAAACGAAGTTCTTCCGCCAATAATTCACCTGCATGAAATTCAGTTAATTGGACTAACCCAATTTGTAAATGTTCAGCCGCTTTTTCTAAGGCATCAAGATGACGACGGCGTGCTAAGAAACCACCTTCCATCCCTGTTTGGAAGCCCATAGCCTGTTTTAAATGCTCACGCAATAAATCTACACCCTGATGTGTTTGGGCGGATAAACAAACGGTCGTTGTTCCATTTTCTTCTTTTAGCCCAACGGCCTCGCCACTTAAATCTACTTTATTGCGAACGATAGTCACCGGCATATTATTCGGCAATTTTGATAAAAATTCTGACCGCACTTTTTCAATATTTTGGCTATCAGGATCGCTACTGTCTAACATTAAGATAATACGATCGGCTTGCTCAATCTCCGTCCAGGCACGCGAAATCCCAATACGTTCAACTTCATCTGTCGCTTCACGAAGCCCTGCGGTATCAATAATATGTAAAGGCATGCCATCAATATGAATATGCTCACGCAACACATCGCGCGTTGTTCCTGCAATATCTGTCACAATGGCTGCTTCTCTGCCCGCTAAAGCATTCAGTAAACTTGATTTACCCGCATTTGGACGACCGGCAATCACCACTTTCATCCCTTCACGTAAAATCGAGCCTTGTTTTGCTTCGCTACGGACTAAATCAAGCTGAGTGATAATTTCTCGTAATTTTGCTTCGATTTTACCGTCTGCCAAAAAGTCAATTTCTTCATCGGGGAAATCAATCGACGCTTCCACATAAGTACGAAGATAAATCACGGAATCCACTAACTGATTCACTTTATTAGAAAATTCACCTTGTAATGATTTTAATGCTGAACGAGCAGCTTGCTCCGAAGTCGCATCAATCAAATCGGCAATGGCTTCAGCTTGGGCTAAATCTAATTTATCGTTTAAAAAAGCCTGTTCAGAAAATTCACCTGGACGCGCAAGACGAACACCATCAAGTTGTAAGATTCGTTTTAGCAACAAATCTAATACCACTTGTCCGCCATGACCTTGCAATTCCAATACATCTTCACCGGTAAAGGAATTCGGCGATTTAAAATAAAGCGCAATGCCTTGATCTAATACTGTGCCATCAGCATCTTTAAAAGGTAAATAATCTGCCATTCTTGGTTTAGGACATTTACCTAGTACCGCTTGTGCTACTTCAACCGCTTTTGGGCCGGATACACGCAAAATACCAATACCGCCACGTCCTGGCGCTGTCGCTTGGGCAACGATTGTTTCTTTCATAAAAACTCACTAAAAATTGACCGCTCTAATATTGCGGTTATCTTGAGGAAAAATTAATTGGAAAGAGCATTAAGTTTCATTACTTCAGATGCATCAATATAGGAGAGCGAGCTCGTTCTTTTTTTATAAATTTGGAGTATTTGCCCATTCTCTACCGAATTATAAACCTTTTTAGAAGTGAATCTTTCATTTCCATATTGATTAGATGAAATATTAATACTATATATCGATTTGTTTTTACGCTTATAAGTAACCTCGGCTATATAGTTTTCTTCTTGTCCCCAAATGGAAACATAGAAAGTTAAGAAAGTGTTTGAAAGTAAGAAAAAGCAACAAAAAAAACCACTACACATAATAATATACCCCAATACTTTCATGAGTATGTGATAAAAAATATTTTCTTTAGGTTTCTTTTTATTGGAAGCTCTTTTAGGCTTTGTCTTCCTTTGTAAAAGGACATTTTCCACTTCCCAATAAATCACGACAAAAAAAAGAAGAATGCTTAATACAAGGGAAACATAAACATCAAGACGTGCACCAGGAAGTAGGCTCTTATCCGAAAACGTAGGATATATAATTAGCCCAATTAAAATAAATAACAAAATGACTTTTAGTCTTGTATTGAACATTATTAACATATGTAAAAACCGCACCCGAAGGTGCGGTTAGTGATTATTTTTTACGGGTATGTAACCCTTTTTTCTCTAAACCACGGTAGATCATTTGTTGTTGTACGATAGTGATTAAGTTAGATACTAACCAGTAAAGTACTAGACCTGCCGGGAACCAGAGGAAGAAGAACATGAAGATCAACGGCATGAAGTTCATCACTTTTTGTTGCATTGGATCTGCAACTGGTGTCGGTGACATTTTTTGTAACAAGAACATTGATCCACCCATTAAGATTGGGAGAATGTAGTAAGGGTCTTGTGCCGATAGATCTTGAATCCAACCAAAGAATGGCGCATGACGCAGTTCAACCGCTTCCATAAACGTCCAGTATAATGCGATAAAAATTGGCATTTGAAGGATTAATGGTAAGCAACCACCAAGTGGATTTACTTTTTCTTCTTTGTAAAGTTTCATCATTTCTTGGCTCATACGTTGGCGATCATCACCAAAACGCTCGCGCATTTCTTGCATTTTCGGTTGCAACATACGCATTTTCGCCATAGAAGTGTATTGTGCTTTTGTAAGCGGATATAAAATCGCTTTCACCACTAAGGTTACACAAATAATTGCCACACCCCAGTTAGATACAATACTTTGAATGAAGGTTAATAACCAGAATAATGGTTTTGCGATGAACCATGCCCAACCGTAATCGACGGTTAAGTCTAAGTGGTTAGCCACTTCAGCCATTTTGTTTTGTAATTTTGGACCTGTCCATAATGAGCTGGTAATTTTTTCTGTTGCACCCGCTGGAACAGATACTACTGGACCACGATAACCAATAGACGCAACGTTATTTTTGCTGTCTGTAATACTATAAAGTTGGTTATTTACATCTTGATTTGGGATCCAAGCTGATACGAAATAGTGTTGTAAAATAGCAACCCAACCTGCTTTGGTATCGATAGAAAGATTTTTGTCTTTCATATCGCTGAAGCTGTATTTTTTGTAATTTGTTTCAGAAGAAGAATATGCACCACCGGTATAAGTAGGCATTGCCACGTTACCGCTGCTTTCAACTAATGTATGTTTTAATTGGCCGTAAGGTTCAACTTCAATTGTGCTACCACTTTGGTTCACAATTTCAAAGTTAACACCTACATCATAGCTATCGCGTTTTAATACAAAGATTTTACGATAAGTCACACCGTCTTTTTCAAATGTTAATGGCACAGAAAGTTCATTTTGACCTTCTGCTAATTTGAAATTATCACCCGTAACTTGATATTGTGCACGACCTGCTTTTGTATCGATCCCGTTTTTACCGATTAAGCCGCTTTGTGCAATGTAAACATGCTCGTTTGTATCTTTTAATAAAACGAAAGGTTCTTTTGAATTTAATTCTGCATCATATTTTAATAATTCAGAACTGATTACATCACCACCTAATGTATCCACTTTCAAACGGAATACATCATTTTCTAATGTAATAATGTGGCCTTTGGT